>NZ_JBNNST010000007.1:0-228217 GCF_050278025.1 Peribacillus sp. NPDC097197
CCTGAAAGATGATCAGGTTGATAGGTCAGAGGTGGAAGCGTGGCGACATGTGGAGCTGACTGATACTAATAGATCGAGGACTTAACCAACGCTTTTAAAAAATGAACACCTTCTAATATATTATCTAGTTTTGAAGGAATGAAAATTTCTTCTTGCTTTTTTTCAGAGACATGCTATAATAGTAAATGTCCTAAAAAAGTTAACAATGTTTGGTGGCGATAGCGAAGAGGTCACACCCGTTCCCATTCCGAACACGGCAGTTAAGCTCTTCAGCGCCGATGGTAGTTGGGGGTTTCCCCCTGTGAGAGTAGGACGCCGCCAAGCATATAATATGGAGGATTAGCTCAGCTGGGAGAGCATCTGCCTTACAAGCAGAGGGTCGGCGGTTCGATCCCGTCATCCTCCACCATTATTTTTTACACCTGCCGGTGTAGCTCAACTGGTAGAGCAACTGACTTGTAATCAGTAGGTTGGGGGTTCAAGTCCTCTTGCCGGCACCATTTTTTATAGTAAGACAAGCATGAGCCATTAGCTCAGTTGGTAGAGCATCTGACTTTTAATCAGAGGGTCGAAGGTTCGAATCCTTCATGGCTCATCATTTTTTTCATGCGGGTGTGGCGGAATTGGCAGACGCACCAGACTTAGGATCTGGCGCCGCAAGGCGTGGGGGTTCAAGTCCCTTCACCCGCATCATTCATGCGGAAGTAGTTCAGTGGTAGAATACAACCTTGCCAAGGTTGGGGTCGCGGGTTCGAATCCCGTCTTCCGCTCCACTTTTCGTATGTGCCGGGGTGGCGGAACTGGCAGACGCACAGGACTTAAAATCCTGCGGTAGGTGACTACCGTACCGGTTCGATTCCGGTCCTCGGCACCATCTTAATATGCGCCCGTAGCTCAATTGGATAGAGCATCTGACTACGAATCAGAAGGTTGTAGGTTCGACTCCCGCCGGGCGCACCATGTTTTTTTGCGGGAAGTAGCTCAGCTTGGTAGAGCACTTGGTTTGGGACCAAGGGGTCGCAGGTTCGAATCCTGTCTTCCCGACCATGTGATTTTTAATGAAATGGGGCCTTAGCTCAGCTGGGAGAGCGCCTGCCTTGCACGCAGGAGGTCAGCGGTTCGATCCCGCTAGGCTCCACCATTTTTTCAAAAAAGAAAACTTATATTATTTTGGCGGTGTAGCTCAGCTGGCTAGAGCGTACGGTTCATACCCGTGAGGTCGGGGGTTCGATCCCCTCCGCCGCTACCAATAAATATAAGGACCTTTAGCTCAGCTGGTTAGAGCAGACGGCTCATAACCGTCCGGTCGTAGGTTCGAGTCCTACAAGGTCCACCATAGAATTTTTTCTTAGCCACGGAGGTATACCCAAGTTCGGCTGAAGGGATCGGTCTTGAAAACCGACAGGGGAGTCAAATCCCGCGGGGGTTCGAATCCCTCTACCTCCTCCATTTTTTTTAAAAGCAACAAGTTGTTTTAAAACAACCTTACATATTAGGAAGTAAAAAAACTGTATTCATGAAAACTTGGTGCAAAATGATTCATTATTACCGTCGCGGGGTGGAGCAGTCCGGTAGCTCGTCGGGCTCATAACCCGAAGGTCGCAGGTTCAAATCCTGTCCCCGCAATCATTAGGTCCCGTGGTGTAGCGGTTAACATGCCTGCCTGTCACGCAGGAGATCGCGGGTTCGATTCCCGTCGGGACCGCCATTTTTTAGGCTCAGTAGCTCAGTCGGTAGAGCAAAGGACTGAAAATCCTTGTGTCGGCGGTTCGATTCCGTCCTGAGCCACCATTACAATTTCATATTACGGCGATTGTGGCGAAGTGGTTAACGCACCTGATTGTGGTTCAGGCATTCGTGGGTTCGATTCCCATCAGTCGCCCCATTTCGCGGGTGTAGTTTAGTGGTAAAACCTCAGCCTTCCAAGCTGATGATGAGGGTTCGATTCCCTTCACCCGCTCCAATATGGGCCTATAGCTCAGCTGGTTAGAGCGCACGCCTGATAAGCGTGAGGTCGATGGTTCGAGTCCATTTAGGCCCACCATATTTTATTGTTCCGCAGTAGCTCAGTGGTAGAGCATTCGGCTGTTAACCGAACGGTCGTAGGTTCGAGTCCTACCTGCGGAGCCATGGGGAAGTACTCAAGAGGCTGAAGAGGCGCCCCTGCTAAGGGTGTAGGTCGCGCGAGCGGCGCGAGGGTTCAAATCCCTCCTTCTCCGCCATTCGGCCCGTTGGTCAAGCGGTTAAGACACCGCCCTTTCACGGCGGTAACACGGGTTCGATTCCCGTACGGGTCATAAAAAGAAGCATACTTATGTATGCTTCTTTTTTATGACTGTTTTTCTTGAAGAGATGCGACAAGGTTGATGCAGTCTATTTACTTATTATAGATGTATTTAATCAATCCGATGTTTAATAAAGCTAATTCTATCTATTTAACCGATTGCGTAATGTGCATTCCTACCATAATGATCACTCCTATTCCTACTAATACTCTATCAATGTTAAGTTCGCTGAAGGCTGTGCAACAAAATAGCCTATTCCCCCCAGTGAAACAAACATTTCAGCAGCAATTACACCAACTAAGGACTGCCCGATTCCTAGACGTAATCCAGATACAATTTGGGGTAAAGAACCTGGAAGAGCGACCGTAAGGAAAGTTTGAAGCTGAGAAGCTCCGAAATTTGTACCATCCAGTAATTAGTCCGATGCCTATCCCTACGAAAGCAGCTAGAATGAATCCTACGAAAAAATTCTTAAGTGTGAATGCCAAATTTTCCAAAAGTACACCGCTTACAGCTAGTTGATATCCGACCTGTACCATTTGCAATGGAGAACTTAAAAATATAGGATTGATTACTCTAAATTGATAGAGTAACTCCCAAAAGTTGAGTACACTTAAGAAGCTAATCAAACCTATATAGGGTGGTCAGCTACATCGTAGGAGTCTTTTTTCTATAAGTTTGATGTTTCCCTCTATAAAGGAAGAGACCTTTTATTAGGATGGGCATATAATATGTCTTCCGTCACTGGACGGTATCTTAATTTATAGAATATATAGGAGCCTGTAATCCTTTTACAAAAAAAAGACCGCAAGTAAATTCAGAAGAATTTCTTGAGGTCTTTTTATATTTCACTTTTTACTCGAGATTTGCGTGTCGGCCATACATTTTATTCGTATCCAATCCCTTTTTATCCATTATCCTTAAAATGACGCTATCGAAGAAAAGTAAGAGAGTCTGCTCAAATAGAGAGCCCATCGGTTGGATTGTTTGGTAATCACCTTCCGACTGGTCTTTAGGTGAACCAGGTAGCTTTATTGAGAAATCCGCCAATTTTCCAATGGTCGATTCGGGGGAAATTGTTACGGTCGCAATGGTTCCACCGATGTTCGTTGCTTTCTCTGCTATGGAAATCAAACTTTTTGTTTCTCCCGAACCGGTTCCAAGGATTAAAAGGTCATCTTTTTCGAAGGTAGGGGTGACGGTTTCACCTAATACATATGCATCTATCCCCATATGCATCATTCGCATGGCAAAGGATTTACCCATCAGCCCGGATCTTCCTGCACCTGCTACAAAAACTTTCTTTGCTTCAAGAATCCCATTAACCAGTTGTTCAGCTTCTTCGTCAGCTATTAAGTCTACTGAACGACTTAGCTCTTGTATGATTTTAGCCATATATTGTGAAGTCTGCATGTTAAATATTAGCCTTGTTTAATTAATTCTTGTATTTGGGCAGCTGTCCCTTTAATATCGGCTTGTCCAGTGATGCCTCCGCCAACAATGATAAGGTCAGGTTGTACTTTAATGACTTCCGGAAGTGTATCTAATTTTATGCCGCCTGCAATAGCCGTTTTTGCATTCTTTACAACGCGTTTAATGGTTTGAAGGTCCTCAAAAGAGTTTTTTCCAACAGCTTGAAGATCGTAGCCAGTGTGCACACAGATATAGTCGACGCCAAATGCATCCAATTCTTTCGCACGTGTTTCAAGATCTTTCACAGCGATCATATCAACAAGGATTTTTTTGCCTTGTTTTTTAGCTTCTTCAACAGCCCCTTTGATGGACATGTCTTCAGCTGCACCAAGAATCGTGATGATGTCAGCGCCAGCTTCAGATGCCTTCATCACTTCGTAACCGGCTGCATCCATAATTTTAAGGTCAGCTAATACTTTTAAAGAAGGGAAAGCTTCTTTCATTTCTTTAACAGCCCGAAGCCCTTCATTAATAACTACCGGTGTACCGATTTCTACGATATCTATATATTCTTCCACCTGTTTAACCAATTCAATTCCTTCTTGAATGTTTACTAAGTCCAATGCCAATTGTAATTCCATTTATCCTTCACTCCCACTAGTATGTTTTAGTATGTTGCACAGTAAGTATGTACCTCTCACGTTCATTCAATGCACAGCAAGAAAATCATCTTGGCTATACAATGTATCATATACTAAGTATAATATTTTTGTTAGTACGCACTTTTATTATACATAGTGTTAAAAAGTATACTATGGGATTTAGGATTATAAATATGGAGGTAATTCAGATGACAAGGCTAGAGAATAAAACATTCAATTGTGAGAAGGAATTGACCCTTTCTGTTATAGGGGGCAAATGGAAGATGCTTATTTTATGGCACTTAGGCAAGCAGGGGACCAAGCGTTTTGGTGAATTGAAGGCACTTATGCCGGGCATCACTCAAAGAATGCTGGTTAACCAGCTTCGAGAGCTGGAAGAAGATCTTATTGTTCATCGCGAGGTCTATCCAATCGTACCTCCCAAAGTGGAATACTCTCTGACAGAACAAGGAGAAAGCCTGATGCCGATTCTTGATTCGATGTATAATTGGGGTAAAAATTATATGGAGAATGTCGTTGGAGGCCAAGAAGATAGTAAAGAGAGTATCAAGTAGAAAACGATTTCTTTTAAGCCTTATAAGGATAGCATTAAAAAAGTGCTGACCCCGTACAAAGTTCTGTACAAGGTCTGGCACTTTTTTATTTTTCATCTATATAGCTGTCTTTCTTCTTGTAAGGGATATTGCCCATTTTAGAATCAATCTTCCGGTCATCGAGCATGTCTTCGTATTCTTCTTTGTTCTCGTTGGATACGACTTGACGATTTTTCCCTTCTATATCATTGGCTGCATAACCTTCATAGTCTTCAGGGAATGTCTCGGTATCGTCTTCTGTATCATAAAGTTCGTTATAGCTTGTGCGATTATGCTGATAGTCTGCCGGAGTGTCTGATGTTCCGAATTGAGCGACTTCACCGAAACTGTCCTCTTTGACCGTATTTTCGTCGTCTGTATCTGAATGGCGCCTGTTCTCAAAGTTATCTCCCTTAGAAGGGATCAGGATATCTTCCTCGGCTGGCCTATATTCATCGGTCACGTCGTCATGGACTTTTTGTTCTGGTGTATGCTCGATACAATATAAGGTGGAAGGAACCACTTCAAGCCGTTCATATGGGATATCTTTGTCGCACTCCTTACAAACACCGTATGTTCCTTCTTTTATGGCTTCTAGGGCAAGATCGATTTTTCCGATTTCCTCTTCCGCGTGCTCATTGATGGCTTGATATCGTTCCTTGTCGAAAAGCTCGGTGCCTAAGTCGGCGGGGTGATTATCATAGGAAGAGATTTCGCCGGAAAAGTCGGTTTGTGACTGTTTGGTTACAGTCTCATCATTCTTGATTCTTTGTTGAAGCTGTTCTTTTTCACTTAACAGTTCTTCTTTTAATTTCAGGATTTGTTTTTCAGTCGCCATTGGTTTCCTCTCCTTTTATAAGTACGATTATGGTTTCATCGTTGTTTTTTGTGTAGTTATTAGTAAGTACCCGAATCAGCGGGGTGGGAAACAACGAAAAAACCCCATGCACCATGCACGGGGTTTAAAGATTTGCGTTTATTGAATGAAATAATGGATGAGTAAACCGATGAACATCAGTAAACCGAAGAACGTATTCGTTTGTGCCGTTGCTTTCATCGCTGGCACCATTGTGATGGCTTCCGTTTTACCTGCAAAGCCTTTGATGGCAGTCAGGGCCTTCGGAATGCTTAGGAAAGAAAGCAGGATCCAAGGTGTTACATCTCCCAAGAGAATCAGTCCGACAACCCACACATAACAGAATGCAAACATGACGGACATGAAAGTTAGTGCATTTTTCCTTCCCATAACGACAGGCATCGTTTTGCGGCCATGGGCCTTATCGCCGTCATGGTCCCGAAGGTTATTCGATAGATTGATCAACCCGACAAGAACACCGCTTGGTACGGCAATCAGGATGGCTAAGGAAGAAACTGTACCGGTCTGGATGAAGTAGGCGATCAAGATGATCAAGAAGCCCATGAATAGACCGGAAAAAAGTTCCCCAAATGGTGTGTATGATATCGGTAGCGGACCTCCGGTATAAAGGTAGCCGACCAGCATGCAAACAAGGCCGATAGCGGCAATCCACCAAGATGAAGCGGCGCAAATATAGATTCCTAGTAAAAGAGAGATTCCATACATGCTAAGGGCCAAGGTCATGATCAGTTTCGGGGTCATGCCATGACGGACGATACCGCCACCGATGCCGACTGATTCTTCGGTATCAAGGCCCCTTTTGAAATCATAGTATTCATTAAATAAGTTCGTTGCAGCCTGAATAAGGATGCTTGCAATCATCATGGCCGCAAATAATAGCCAATTTACGCCATCCTCTAACAAGGCAATGACGGTTCCAAGCAGGACGGGAACAAAAGCTGCGGTAAGTGTATGTGGACGAATTAACTCCCACCAGATTTTCCAGGTTCGTTTAAGGGGAAGCTCGTCGTATTCTGTGTGCATTATTTCTCTCCTCAAAATCATGATCAGTACCTTAAAATTATAACAAAGATTGAATTTGTTCACAAAAGGATATCCTATAAAATGTAGGAAAAGTGTTCGAGCGTGTCAAAGGGATTTGATGAGCCGGGACTTCCAAATTGAAGGAGATGCTACATCATTATCTAAGAATCATATAATAAGGAAAAAAGCTGGCATGATTTGTCGGTTCGAGGGTGGTTTTATTGACATGAGGTTAAACGGAGGTGTATCTTTAAATAGGTTAAAAAGCTTTTAAAATGTACGATTTGGGGGGATATTTTTGGCTATCTCGAAAGAAACTGAACGGTTTCAGGGACTGGCTATGGCCATACAAAAGGCGAAGAACTTGAATGAACAAGTTCTATTCAGTCATATTAAGAAAATAGAGTGCAACAACCCCCTTTCATTTTATCAAGCTGGAAGAGAACGGTATAAGGGTGAACGCTTCTTTTGGCAGGATCCCGCAAAAGATATAACCATTACTGGTTTAGGCAACGTTAAGAAAATCCAGGCGGCACCAAATGCCGACCGTTATAGAGAAGTTGAAATGAGCTGGATCAAGCTGCAGAATACTGCTGTTACAACAGGAGTGACCGATGTGGATGCGACCGGCCCTTTGCTATTTGGGGGCTTTTCTTTTGATTATGAAACCAACAGTTCGTTCCTATGGAATCAATTTGGGGACAATCTGTTCTATATACCTGCCTTCATGCTATCGATAGTGGAGGGGGAGGCCTACTTAACGACAAACCTACTTTGTTCGCCGGATGATTCAGAAAAACTCTTCATAGATATGATAAACGAAAGGGAAGCATTCCTTACCGAAAACTTGGATGATGGCGAAATACCGGCCAATGTCTTTGTTGAGCAGAAGGAAGTCGAACCTGAGGCATGGAAGAAGACCGTTGCGCGGGCCGTTGAGGAAATTAAGACGACGGATCTTGATAAGATCGTTCTGGCAAGGGAATTGCGCCTTGTGTTTGAACGCTCCATCGATTCGAAACAGGTTCTAGAGCAACTGCTTGCCGAGCAGCCGATGAGCTATATTTTCTGTTTAGAGGCAGGCGGTGACTGTTTTGTCGGGGCCACTCCTGAGCGATTAATCAAAAAGCAGGGAAATGAAGTCTTTTCAACTTGTCTTGCCGGATCAATGGGCCGGGGGAAAAGCGAAGAAGAGGATACTCGTCTAGGTAATGAACTTCTTTTGGATCAAAAGAATCTACAAGAGCACAAGTACGTCGTTTCGATGATTACCAACGCTTTTGAAGCCGTATGTGATGAGGTCATCATTCCATCAGGACCGAAGTTGATGAAGAACCGTCATATACAGCATTTGTTTACACCGGTGAAAGGAACGTGTAAAGCGGATACGACTATTTTCGAGTGTGTCGAGAACCTCCATCCAACGCCGGCATTGGGTGGGCTTCCAAAAGAGAAAGCTGTCACACGCATTCGGGAAATAGAAGGTCTGGAACGAGGCTTTTATGCGGGACCACTCGGCTGGGTGGATTCGAAGGGGAACGGTGAATTCGCGGTTGGAATCCGTTCCGCACTATTACAGGACAATGAGGCATCGCTTTTTGCAGGATGTGGCGTGGTAGAAGATTCAACACCGGAAAGTGAATTCCAGGAAACGGGGATTAAATTCAACCCGATGTTAAGTGCTTTAGGAGGAAAAATGAATGAATGACCGAGATGCATTGACAGCCTATGCTGCTTCATTTGTCGATGAGCTGGCACAAAATCGAATGAAGCATGTGGTCGTGAGCCCTGGTTCACGTTCTACACCTCTTGCTTTATTGATGGTGGAACATCCTGATATTCAGGTACATATTAATGTCGATGAGCGTTCGGCGTCTTTTTTTGCTCTTGGATTGGCTAAGGCATTAAAAGAACCAGTCGGACTTCTTTGTACGTCCGGAACGGCTGCGGCGAACTTTCATCCTGCCGTCATTGAGGCTTTCTATTCAAGGGTGCCCCTAGTTGTCCTGACAGCTGATCGCCCCCATGAACTGCGAGATGTCGGAGCTCCACAGGCCATCGACCAAATCAATTTATATGGAAAGCAAGTGAAGTGGTTTGTCGAGATGGCGCTTCCGGAGAGCAGTGATGAAATGATCCGGTATGCGAGGACCATTGGGGCAAGAGCGGTAGCGACGGCATCCATGGAACCTTCAGGACCTGTCCACTTGAACTTCCCTTTACGTGAGCCACTCATTCCAGATTTAAAACAAGCCAAGGAATATAGGCAAAGTAAAGAAACGCCGACTGTGATGATCGATAGTGGGATACGCTCACTAACGGCCGCACAATTAGACGGATTGACCTCTACTTTGTCAAAAGCAAAACAAGGCATCATCGTGTGTGGGGAACTTAGGAACCCAGAGATGAAGGATGCCATCATCACATTAGCAGACAAGCTTGGGTTCCCGATACTGGCTGACCCGCTTTCTCAGTTACGGAGCGGCACACATGACAAAGACGCCATCATCGAGGCTTATGATACATTTTTGCGTGATGAAGCTGCCAAGGCTGCATTCCAACCGGATGTCGTGCTTCGATTCGGCTCGATGCCAGTTTCGAAGCCCCTGCTTTTATTCTTGAAAAAACAAAAGCAGGCTTTGACATTGGTCATCGATGGTGGTGCAGGATGGCGTGAACCGGCTGGATTGGCCACGAGCATGATCTATTGTGATGAAGTCGACTTTTGTCATCGCATCGGTGAAAAATTACCTGAAGCAACAGACAGAGACTGGCTTGGTTTGTGGCAATCCATCAATGGAGCGACGAAGAATGCCTTATCTTCCATCCAGGATGAATCGGAGTTGAGTGAAGGAAAGCTCTTTTCCTTACTCCAGGACATGATGCCGGTAGGTTCGACCATATTTGTCGGGAACAGTATGCCTATCCGGGATTTGGATACGTTCTTTTTAAACAACGAGAAAAGCATCAAGACGATGGCGAACCGTGGGGCAAACGGAATTGATGGTGTCGTTTCCACGGCAATCGGGGTGAGCACGGTTACCGAAAATACGGTGCTGGCCATAGGTGATTTAAGCTTTTTCCATGATATGAACGGATTGCTTGCAGCCAAACTGCAAAAGCAGAACATCACGGTCCTGTTGATCAACAATGATGGCGGAGGGATCTTCTCCTTCCTTCCACAGGCGAAAGAGAAGGAACATTTCGAAACGTTATTCGGAACGCCGCACGGACTTGATTTCTCCCATGCTGCTTTGCTTTATGGAGGGAAATATAACAAGGTGCGGAATTGGGATGAATTAAAACAAGTGTTCACGGATTCCTTTGAAATACCTGGATTGAAAATCATTGAAGTGCCTACAGAGCGGGAATCCAATATGCAAACCCATCGAAATTTGTGGAGTTTTGTTTCCCAGGAAATAAAACGGGTGCTTGATGGGGAAATTTCATGAAAATTGTCAGTGGAGATGTCACATATACTGTTGAAATAGCGGGAAATGGTGAACCTATAGTATGTCTACATGGGTTCACCGGGAGCCGGGATACATGGGACTTTCTTGTTCCCATGTTGCAGGACCGCTATTCTTTGATCATGGTTGATATCATCGGCCATGGGGAAACGATGGCGCCTGATGATTTCCAGCGGTATGGGATGGAGCAAGTAGCAAAAGACTTGAAGCATATTCTAGAGACATTGAAGCTGCGAAAAGCCCATATCCTTGGTTACTCGATGGGTGGCAGATTAGCATTGGCGTTCTCTTGCTTGTATCCAGCGTATGTTCATACATTGATGCTGGAAAGCTCCTCTCCGGGTCTAAAGACAGAAGAGGAGCGAGAACACCGCAGGGGCAATGATGCGAAGCTTGCCAAGCGAATCCTTGCACATGGCATGGAAGCGTTTGTCGAACAGTGGGAAAACATCCCGTTGTTTGAAACCCAAAAAAGGTTGTCCACAGATATACAAACTGCCATTCGACAGCAACGGCTCGCCAATACACCGATCGGGCTGTCGAACAGTTTGCTCGGCATGGGGACAGGAAGCCAACCTTCCTATTGGGAAAATCTTGAGACCCTGGATTTTCCCGTGTTGCTTGTGACGGGTGAATTGGATGAGAAATTCTGCCATATCGCTGAAATGATGCAAAGTCGAATGAAAAATGTCGAATGGAAAAAAATTAATGACGTTGGACATGCAATTCATGTGGAAGATGGACAAAAGTTTGGTAAAATAATAAGTGGGTTTTTAAAGCGAAATTAAGGAGGAATTACGATGACAATTCAATGGGAAACTATTCGTGAATATGACGAAATTTTATACGAGAAGTATAATGGCATTGCAAAAGTATCGATTAACCGTCCGCATGTACATAATGCATTCACACCAAAGACGACTGCAGAAATGATTGATGCTTTTGCTAGAGCACGTGATGATGCAAGCATCGGTGTTATCATTTTGACAGGTGTAGGCGGAAAAGCCTTCTGTTCAGGTGGAGACCAAAAGGTACGCGGAAATGGCGGATATGTTGGGGAAGATAATATCCCACGCCTGAACGTACTTGATTTACAACGCTTGATCCGTGTGATTCCAAAACCGGTCGTAGCGATGGTTGCAGGTTGGGCAATTGGCGGCGGTAATGTATTGAATGTCGTTTGTGACTTAACAATCGCTGCTGACAATGCGGTCTTCGGTCAAACTGGTCCGAACGTGGGAAGCTTCGATGCCGGTTACGGTTCAGGTTACCTAGCTCGTATCGTTGGACATAAGAAAGCGCGTGAAATCTGGTACCTATGCCGTCAATACAATGCACAAGAAGCATTGGATATGGGCTTAGTCAACACAGTTGTGCCTCTAGATCAATTAGAAGCCGAAACAGTTAAATGGTGTGAGGAAATGCTTGAGAAGAGCCCAACAGCGCTTCGTTTCTTAAAAGCAGCGATGAACGCCGATACAGATGGACTTGCTGGACTTCAACAACTTGCTGGAGACGCAACTCTTTTATATTACACAACAGATGAAGCAAAAGAAGGTCGCGACGCGTTCAAAGAAAAACGTGATCCAGACTTCGGGCAATTCCCTCGTTTCCCTTAATGAAAAAAGTAAGAAAATGAGTGGTTTGATTAGTGGACAGCTTGGCGGAATTATTCGTCGAGCTGTTTTCTATATATAAAAGAAAAGGAGAGGGCCTTTGGATGACTGAAGAGAAATTGCCGAATTGGCTGAAAAACCGTGCTCATTTATCACCTGACCGTCCGGCGATCGAGTTTGAAGGGAGCACGTATACGTTTCTTGAATTACATAGGTTGACGGCAAAAATGGCGGGGAAATTGGCAGCTAGTGGGATAAAGGCTGGTGAACCATGCGCGGTTTTACTTCGGAATCATATTGATAGCGTCGTCATGATTCATGCCCTCTTTTATTTGGGCGCGAAAATCGTGGTGCTGAATAATAAGCTGACGGTCAGGGAATTATCTTGGCAAATCAAGGACAGCGAGTCAATGAGGCTGATTTCGGAAGAAGGGTTTATCGAAAAGCTTTCCGGGATCCAATCGTTGCTTCCGGATGTAGAGGTTCTTTTAAAAGAAGAGTTGCCTGCCCAAGGAACCGCTGATATACGCGATGACTTCTATCTGGAAGATACTGCGACGATCATGTATACATCGGGTACGACGGGCCATCCAAAAGGCGTCATCCAATCGTTCGGCAATCACTGGTGGAGCGCGGTCGGCTCCGTATTGAACCTTGGCTTGAGGGAAGAGGACAGCTGGTATTGTGCCGTTCCGATTTTTCATATAAGCGGGTTATCGATTCTGATGAAAAGTGTAATCTATGGAATGAAAGTCGTGTTGGTCGAGAAATTCGATGAACATGAGGCAAACCGGGCCATCTTGAATAATGGTGTGACGATGATATCGGTTGTGACGGCGATGTTGAATAGAATGCTGCATGACCTTGGTGCTGCGCGTTATCCGGAAACATTTCGTTGCGCACTGCTAGGCGGAGGCCCTGCACCTGTACATATGCTCGAAGCCTGCAGGGAAAAAGGAATACCCGTTTATCAGACCTACGGCATGACGGAAACTGCTTCGCAAATCGTGACACTTGCCCCGGAAAATGCGATGACAAAGGTTGGGTCTGCCGGTAAGGCCTTGTTCCCTTCCCAACTAAGGATAGAGAAGGACGGCAAGATATGCGGACCGGGTGTACCGGGTGAGATTGTCGTATCGGGTCCGAATGTAACGAAAGGCTATCTCAATCGTTTGGATGCGACAGAGCAAGCGATTTCAGGGGGCTGGCTTTACACGGGGGATCTGGGTTACCTTGATGAAGAAGGGTTTTTATACGTGCTTGACCGGCGTTCGGACTTAATCATTTCTGGAGGGGAGAATGTCTATCCAGCCGAGATTGAAAATGTCCTAAGTACGCACCCAGCCGTTTTCGAGGCGGGTGTCACCGGTATCGATCATGAAACATGGGGGCGGGTGCCGCTTGCTTTCGTTGTCAGGCATAAAGGCATGGAAGTTAGCGAAGCTGAGCTGTTGGCCCATTGTCGAGAGGGGCTAGCTGCTTATAAAATTCCCCGCAACGTATTATTTCTTGAAGAGCTGCCACGCAATGGTGCAAGTAAGCTCTTGCGAAGGGAACTGAAGAAGCGATGGGGGGACCAGAAATGAAGTTGACATCCATCACTTTAAGGCTTGTGAAGGCCCCTTTAAAGCGGCCATTCACGACCCATCTGGAAACCGTGACGGAACGGGAAGTCATCATTGTTGAAGCACGAGATCAAGATGGGGGTATTGGATACGGGGAGGCAGTGCCATTTTCGAGTCCATGGTACACCGAGGAAACGGTGAAAACCTGTTTTCATATGTTGGAGGACTTCCTGATTCCTAAGACTTTGGCATTCGATTTGACGCATCCCAATCAGCTTGCGGGCCTTTGGAGTGGGATCAGAAGGAATGCCATGGCAAAGTCGGCCTTGGAACAGGCAATCTGGGATCTGTATGCCAAGCAAGAGGGCATCTATCTCGGAAAGCTATTCGGGGGTGAACGAACCGAAGTGGATGCTGGGGTCGTCGTTGCCTCCGATCACATAGAGGATGCACTCCGGCAAATAGAGGAAGGCTTGGCGGTCGGCTATCGACGCTATAAAATCAAGATCAATCCAGCAAATGATACGGAATACCTGACGCAAATCCGGAGGGCCTATCCAGATATCCCCTTGATGGTGGATGCGAATTCGGCCTACTCGCTTTCGGATGTCCCTCACCTGCAAAAGCTGGATGACTTTCAGCTTATGATGATCGAGCAGCCTCTTGGGCATGATGATATCGTCGAACATGCCATTTTGCAAAAGCAGCTGAGGACACCGATCTGCCTTGATGAAAGCATCAATTCCTACCATGATGCGAAAAGTGCGCTGATGCTAAAGAGCTGCGGTGTGATCACGATCAAAATGGCGAAGGTCGGAGGTTGGTCCCAAGCGGTCAAAATCCATGATCTTTGTGTGGAGCAGGATATTCCCCTTTGGTGTGGTGGCATGATCGAGTTCGGCATATCACGTGCCCATAACCTTGCACTGGCCACGTTAAAAGGATTCACGATTCCAGGAGATATCTCCTCTTCGTCCCGCTATTGGGAGAGTGACATCATCGAACCGGAAGTCATCGTGAAAAATGGTGTCATTAAGGTTCCGAACAAACCGGGAATCGGTTTTGGCATCCGTGAGAAGCGGTTGGATGAACTGACAAGCTATAGGGCCGTTTATAAGTAATGTAAACTCCGATGCAATAGGGGAGATTATAGTGAGTAGATGAAGCTGTCATGGGGCAGCTTTTTTGCTATGGATAAAGGAGAGAACTGGATCGGTTTCCGATTCGGCGCCTCTATTACAATCGTAACTGGTTTTACCTTCCTCCTCATTTTTATTAATACATCAAAGCTAAAGAATTTTCACTCACCCTATTAAAATTTATAGCAAACTTGGAATGTTTATCGATTGAATGATTAATCCTTATTAAAATATTTATATTCAAAAAAAGCCCCATTTACCCAAAAATGGGGCTTTGTCTATTTTTCCTTTTATGGATTATTTTGTATAATTTAAGAAAGCGAAAGCATTTTAGAGAAAGGGAGGGGGGAAGAATATGAAAAAGCCGTACCTTATTGCAGAGGTTTTGTTAAGAAGGGGGATGCCGGATTTTGTCATTAAGGAAATCACTGCATTAGCGGAGTGCGAGTTGTTTCTTTTGAAAAGAAAATGGGGAATCTATGACCGGACGAAGGAAGCATGAAAGGAACCGTCTTCATGGTATGAATCGGTCCCTTTTCATATGGGCTATTCTTTGTTAAGGCGGTATCGATTGACAGGGCGGCCAATATTGCCATACTGGACATCAAGCTGAAGGATTTCTTCATCATGTAAGTACTCGAGATAGCGTCGGGCCGTCACCCGCGCAATGCCGATTCCATCGGCGACGTCCTCTGCGGATAGAGAGCCAGGTTGGGTTTTGATGAATTTCGTGACCTGTTCCAGAGTGGATCCGTTCAACCCTTTGGGGACATCTTTTTTCAATGTCTGCTTAGGAGACGATTTGTTTTGGAAGAGAAGGCGATCCAGTTGGGTTTGAGAGATAGAATGATCTGGCTCCACTTCCATGCGAAAGGCATAATATTGCTCAAGTGTGTGTTGCAGCCTTTCGAATTTAAAGGGTTTGATTAAATAATCAAAGGCTCCATTCTGAATCATTTTCCGGATGGTTTTCTGATCATTGGCCGCCGAGATGATGATGACGTCGACATCAAGTTGGTCTTTCCTTATTTGATAAAGCGTATCCACGCCATTCAAGTTCGGCATGAAGATGTCCAAAATGACAAGATCCGGTTTTAGCTTCTTGATTTTTTCAAGACCTTCCAGTCCATTATTAGCCGTATCCACCACGGTAAAGGCGGAAAGGCGCTCGATAAATTGTTTATTTACCTCCTGGACCATTGGGTCATCTTCAATTAAAAGTACACATATTTGATTGGTCATTTGATCTCCTCTATATCCTGCATGGGAAAGGAAAGAAAAAAGCTGGTCCCTTCGTTAGGCCGCGTCGTAAAACTCATTTCGCCATGCGCCTTTTTTACAATTTGATTGATTAGATAAAGTCCTATTCCCGATCCCTCGGAACCTTTTGTCGTGAAACCATACTCGAAAATATCCTTATGTATAGGTTCGGGAATGCCCGGTCCATTGTCTTCCAGCAGGATTTGACAATGCCGTTCATCTTGATAGATGGACAGATAGACCTGCTTGGATTCTTCGGTCGAATATTTGAGTGCCGCAAAAGAATTCTCTATCAGATTTCCGACGATCAAGACAAAATCATGATAATCCATGTCAGGTGGAAAGCGGTCCAGCTTCGTATGCTTATCCATGGTAAGCTCGATGCCAAGCTCCCTGCCTATGGAAACCTTACTCAAAAGCAGCCCCACTAAATTATCATCGTGTATGTGCTTCGTTAAGAACCTGGTCAATTCCTCCTGTTCCTCGGTGATCTGAAAAATATACTGTAGAGCATCGTCTAAATTTCCTAGTTGTATCAATCCGGCGATCGTATGTAGCTTGTTCATATGTTCATGATTTTGTACACGCAGAGCTTCCACGAATGCCTTTACGCTTGTCAGTTCCTCGGCAAGCTTCGTCACATCCGTCCGGTCTTGGAAAATGGCCACGGCGCCGACGGTCTTATCGTCTATCTTGATCGGTACCCGGTTGCTCAGGATGTTTTTTTGTTGGACGGAAATTTCCTGATTGACGATGGGAGTTGTCCGTTCCAAAACTTCTGGGAGGCGGGTATCATCCACCACATCCGTGATTTTTTTGCCGATCACGGAACCGCTTATGTTCAGCATCTGTTTGGCCTTTTCATTGAATATCGTAATGATCTGATTAGTGTCAATGGCGATGACCCCTTCATGCATGGCATTGAAGGCGGCCGTCCTTTCAACGAGCATCTGGGAAATCTGGTGGGGCTCAAGCTGGAAGGTTTCCTTTTTAATGCGCCTGGCCAGGAGCCATGAGCCACACACACCAAACAGAAGCGTCAAAAAGAGAAGAATCAGGATTTCCGTCTTTAAGTCAGTGATGACTTCCGGGATCGTCGGCAGGATGTTCCCGACAAGGACGACACCTATCTGCTTGTTTTCTTCATTTAGGATGGGAACGAAGGCACGAACGGAAACACCAAGTTCCCCTACGGCTTTCGAGATATATTCATGTTCTGCAAAAGCGGCCCGCTCGTCATTGCTTTTCGATAAGGTCCCCAGTTGGCTATAAACCGGATGGGAGTACCGCATATGCTGATCATTCAGGACAACGATATAATCGGCCTGATGAATCTTTCTTAAATTTTCAATGATGGGATTCAGTTCGGTCCAGCCTTCCGGTTCCAGGACCATCTTTTGTACTTCGGGAAGTTCCGCAATCGTATGGGCCGTGATCATCGAACGGGTACCGGTTTCCTCTTCCCTGATGGAGACGATATTCCCAAAAATGATAATCCCACCAATGAGGATGGAAAAGGCCACGATTATAAAGGATAGCAGGGTGATCTTTAATTGAATCGGCATATGAAAGGATTTATCCATTTGTTTTCCTCCATTAGATCTCTCCTTAATACTACCAGAATCTTCGGTTATTTTCGCCCAATTTCCTAGGTTGTCATACAACGGTGAAAAAGCTGTGATAGAATGAACGTATAATGTGAAGCGTTCGTTAAGGAGATGTCACTATGCGTGCTTACGGGGGATACCTGGTGTTGATCGGAATAGGGGTATTGGTTGCGGTTTATATCGCCTTTCAATCGTTCTTTACAAGCTTTGGGTTCGATTTGCCCATAGATGAGGAACAGGTTGGAATGGAGGATCAAATCGTGATTAAGTTCAGTCATGTGGTGGCTGAGAATACACCCAAGGGTTTGGCGGCAAGCCGGTTTGCGGCCCTTGTGGACGAATATACCGATCACCGTGTCAAAATTGAGGTGTATCCGAATCAATCGTTGTATAGTGATCGCGAAGAAATAGAGGCATTACAAGAAAATAAGGTGCAGATGATTGCACCGACCACTTCTAAAATTACGAACATATCGGAAAAATGGATGCTTTTGGACCTTCCTTATATCTTTCCCACGGATGCTGCCCTCAAAGAAGCGCTGAATGGGGAAGTGGGAGAAGAACTTCTGAATCATTTAGCTGAGGTAAATATCGAGGGTCTTGCCTTTTGGTCCAATAACTTTAAACAAATGACAAGCAATGAGCCCATCCGCCGTCCTGAAGACTTGTCCGGGAAAAACTTCCGGATCATGCCGAGTCCTGTGCTTGAGAGTCAATTCGAACACTTTGGCGCGTCAACCTCCAAGTTGGAGTTTAATGACACATTCAAAAGTCTGGAAATCAAGAAGACGGATAGCCAGGAAAATACGATCTCCAATATCTATTCCAAGAAGCTATATGACGTGCAAAAATATTTAACCATAAGTGACCATGGCTATTTAGGGTATGTCGTCATGATGAATCAATCCTTTTGGGAAGACCTTCCTCCGGATATCCAACAGCAAATCACGCGGGCGATGGATGATACAACATCTTGGCTTTGGGACAAGGCGAAGGAAATGAACCAAGCCCAGCTACAAGCCATTGAAGAGAAATCCACGATTGAAGTCTATACCTTATCCGATAAAGAGAGAAAGCTGTGGATGAAAGAAATGACAAGCATCTATCCTGAATTCGAGCCAGTCATCGGAAAAGACTTGATGGAGAAGATGGAAAGAATACGCGAGAAATATATCGAGTGAAAAAAACCGGACTCAAATCCAATCTTTGAGTCCGGTTTCTTATGAACTTACAAATCCTCAGCGGGTTTGAAGGTGCGGCATCCAGTTTGATGGCTTGTGTGAGCACGTTCTTCGGAATAGTGCTCGATTTTAATCATATCAGCGGAACAACGATTGCCGTGCTTCCAAAACGTACAGCTGTCAACAGCACATTTTACATCCTGAGCCATATGAATTCCTCCTCCTTTAATGGTACATCTATAGCTTTGAACAAAGGAAGGGCATTTACACTGGATTAAAAATGGAAAAGAGGCGAACCATGTGGGTTCGCCTCCTGATATGTTTAGTGTAATGCCGTTTGTAGGGTCTTGATGTTATTTTCCATGAGGCTGAAGTAATCCTCACCGGCTTCGATGTCTTTATCTGTCAGAACGGAAAGATTGTGGAACTCGAGTGCTTCCGCCCCCATTTCCTTCTGGATGATTTCGGTCAGCTTGGAACTGATATTCTGTTCGAAGATGACGTAATGAAGGTCTTCATCTTTAGCCATGGAGACGATGCCAGCCAGCTGTTTTTGCGACGGTTCATTTGACGAGGTAAGTCCGGTTACCCCGATTTGTTCAAGGCCGTAGCGATCTTCCCAATACCCATAAGCAGAATGGGAAACAATCACTTTATTCGTACGACCGGCCTTGATTGTTTTCGCGAACTGCTTGTCGAGTGCCTTCAATTTATCTGAAAGCTCGTTAAAACGCAATGTGAAGTAGCTTTCCTGTTCCGGCATCTGCTTCGTTAACTCGTCTTTCACGGTTTCGGCCATCTGAATGGAGTAAATGGGGTCAAGCCATAGATGTGGGTTGACGCTGCCATGATCATGGCCATCGTCATCGGTTTCTCCATGATCGTGTTCCTCATCATGTTCATCTACTGAAACGGTTTCACCTATAGCGACCGTAGTTACGCCTTCACCCTTTAAGATCGGTTCAGCTTTTGTGACAAAACCCTCTAAATTATATCCGATATAGAAAAATAGGTCTGAGTTCGCCATGCCTACAATATCCTTTTGGGAGGGATCGAAGGTATGCTCATCTGTACCCGGAGGATAAACCGTTTCAACGTTCACAAATTCGCCCCCAATGGTTTCCGTGAAATATTCCAGAGGATAAACGGTCGTGTATATATCCAGCACATCTTTATCTTCCTTCTGCTTTCCTTCAGACTTGCCGCAACCTGTAAGGGCCAATGCTGCAATGAGTGAAAGAGAAAGTAATAATTTTCTTTTCATGAAAAAATTCTCCTTTTTAAATAATTCGTATTGATTACGATTTAAAATGTATGGTTTTGAAAACGAAATGATTACGATTTGACTATAGTATAATACATAAAATCGTTCCGAAAAGCAAGGTTTTTTTGACTCGTTCCTTCTTATTATCGTTTTTTCTTTTTTTCTGGAACAAGGTCAATACCACCTGGATGGAACGGATGGCATTTAAGAATCCTGATGATGGCTAGCCAGCTTCCTTTGATCGGACCGAAACGGTTCACGGCCTCTAAACCGTAATGAGAACAGGTAGGGTAAAAACGGCAAGTTGGCGGTTTTAATGGAGAAACCACGATCTGATAAAAACGTATGATGCCCATGATCATTTTTTTCAGCAAGGCACTTTCATCTCTTTTCGAATAAATTCACTATCGTTTATTATACCATATTTCTTTTGTTTTCTAGAAGGTTAATAAAGGATGTGAGAAAGGATTTTAGGCCTGTTCAGCCAATTGCCATAAATTTAAAAGGGTGAAATATATTGTGTTTCAAGGTAAAATAGAAGAGACATACAATTAAGGAGTGAATAAAATGCCTTCAGTTGAAAGCTTTGAATTAGATCATAATGCTGTTAAAGCCCCCTATGTAAGACATTGCGGTGTCCATAAGGTCGGAACAGATGGTGTTGTTAATAAATTTGATATCCGTTTCTGCCAGCCGAACAAGCAAGCGATGAAGCCGGATACGATCCACACTTTGGAACATTTGCTCGCGTTCAACATCCGTAAGCATTCCGAGCAGTACGATCATTTTGATATCATCGATATTTCGCCAATGGGTTGCCAAACAGGATATTACCTGGTTGTGAGTGGTGAGCCGACCGTGACGGAAATCATCGACGTTTTGGAAGATACGTTCAAGGATGCACTACAAATCACGGAAATTCCAGCTGCTAATGAAAAGCAATGCGGCCAAGCAAAATTGCATGATCTTGAAGGAGCTAAGAAATTGATGAATTTCTGGTTATCACAAGATAAAGCGGACCTTCATAAAGTATTCGGTTAAACTCTAAAAAAATCCTGTCTTTTCCAAGACAGGATTTTTTTTATTTATCTTGGTCTTTTTCCTCTTCTTCGTTTTTTGGCAGCGGGTCAATTGGATCGACAGTATGCTTGTAGCTATAGCCTTTACCGATCGTCAGGACGGATAGCCCTAGTACAATCAAGATGACTATGATGGATATCACTAAAACCGTAAACATATTGACAGCTCCTTTGGGACAAATTATATATTCATTTTAGCATAAGAATTGAAGCGATAAAGGTTTCAATTTTTGTGGAGAGGGAACTATATAGGTATAACCAACTAACGGAGGTAGATATTATGACTCAGAAAAAATTAGGTAAATTAGTAAACAAAGAAATTGCAAACTTCAATGTCCTTTATACAAAAATCCACAATTTCCACTGGTTCGTAAATGGACCTCACTTCTTTGAACTTCACCAAAAACTAGAAGAATTATACACAGAAATCGGTACAGACATGGACGAGCTAGCTGAACGACTTTTAGCCATCGGAGAAAAACCGGTCGCTACGCTTAAAGAATATTTAGAATTGACGACTCTTGAAGAAGCGACAGGTAAAGAAAATACAGAAGATATGGTACAAAGCGTCATCACCGATTTCGAAAAACTTTCTACGGAATTCCTAGAAATCATCGAAGCCGCTGAAGAGGAAGATCCAGTAACAGCCGATATGCTTACTAGCATGAAGAAAAGCTTGAACAAACATGCTTGGATGCTACGTGCTTATTTAGGAAACTAAGCTTAGAATGAGATGGGTTCTACTTCGGTAGGGCCTTTTTTTTGTTTCTAGACTATTTCGTCAAATCACTTTTCATGTCGTCTGTCTCGGCTTTCATTCGTGGTGCTCTTGCTACACGCCGGGTCGCTGCCACACAAAGCACCACAGCTATATTCACAGCTATGAGTGTGGGACCAATCTCCTCATGCAGAAAGACAGCTGCAAGCAACAGCCCGAAAAATGGTTGAAGGAGCTGCAGCTGCCCAACCGCCGCTATACCACCCTGAGCGAGACCACGGTACCAGAAGATGAAGCCGATGAGCATGCTGAATAAAGATACATAAGCAAGGCTCAATAGTGAAGGTCCACCAATGTCGTCCCACGAATCCGGGGATAGATAGACGGAAAGTGGAAGCATTAGGGGAAGGGATAGAACGAGAGCCCAACAGATCACCTGCCAGTCCCCTAGCTTCCGTGAGAGTCGAGCGCCTTCAGCATAACCAAGACCACATATGATGATCGAGGCCACCATGTAAACGTCGCCGATTGGGGAAGCTTCCCCATCTTGGATGAGGGCATACCCTGCAACCAGGAAGCTACCAGCAGCAGAAAATATCCAGAAGGAGGGACGTGGGCGTTCCCCACCCCGAATCACCCCAAATATAGCCGTCGAGAGCGGAAGTAGACCAATGAAGATGATAGCATGTGCCGATGTGACAGATTGCAGGGCCAAGGCAGTCAGCAGTGGGAAACCAACCACGACACCAACCGCTACGATCATAAGAGGGACGATATCCGTTCTTTCAGGACGTGACTGCCGGAAGAGAAGAAGAAGGGCTCCTGCCAATACACCTGCTATCGCCGCGCGGCACAAGGTAAGGAACACTGGATCGAAATCCGCTACAGCTAAGCGAGTCGCAGGCAGTGAGCCGCTAAAAATCACTACGCCAATAAAACCGTTCACCCAACCATTTGATGTTTTCTTCATTACAATCACTCCCAATCATATTTCTCCAACATCCTTTTTTATCTGCGTCTTATTCCTTTTAATGGATTACAATGAATATAAACAGAAAATGGTTCTTAATAAACAGCCAGTTTCTTTAAATAAAACAATGCCAGTTAGGAGGGATCATCGAAGTGGATATCACATTTTTTTTAAATCGAAACCACGATACGCCCCTTTATCAACAGCTCTATCAGCTTTTCAAGAAAGAGATGCAGGAAGGGCATCTTCAAAACGGGATGAAACTTCCTTCCAAAAGGGTGCTCGCGTCTCAGCTTTCAATCAGCCACACGACAGTCGAGCGTACCTATGATCAGCTTGCGGCTGAAGGGTACATTGTGAGCAAGCCGAGAAGTGGCTGGTATGTGGATTATAGTGAATCCGATTTTGTACATATGGCAAACGACTCTTCCATTAAGCCCAAAGTAAAGGAGAATGAACAATGGATTGATTTTCATTATGGCCATGTGGATTCAACTCACTTTCCTTTTTCTTCTTGGCGAAGAAGTATGGTCAGTAGCTTAGATCAATATGGTCAACAGCTTTATCGGCCAGGGAATATATTGGGGGAACCTGTGTTGAGAGAGCTTATTGCCGAACACTTATATCATTCACGCGGTGTTCATTGTCAACCTGAACAGGTCATTTTAGGGGCGGGTAATCCTATACTGTTGCAGATCTTATGCCAAGTCTTTGGGCGGGATATTTCCATAGGGTATGAGGATCCGGGCTTTCCGAGAGCGAGGAGGATCTTTGAAATCAATTCTATGAAGATTCTCCCTATGCCAGTGGATGAAGAGGGAATCTGTATGCAGGGAATCCGAAATAAAAATCCATCTCTTGTGTATGTAACGCCTTCTCATCAATTTCCACTCGGCACCACCATGACGATCAACAGAAGAAGGCAGCTCCTTAAATGGGCAGCGGATAATCAATCTTATATCATTGAGGACGATTATGAGGGGGAGTATAGATACAGCGGACAGCCGATTCCTTCTTTGCAAGGGATTGACCAGCATAACCGGGTCATTTATATGGGCACTTTCTCTAAATCCCTTCTCCCCTCGTTGCGCATCAGCTATATGGTTCTTCCTGCACCTCTATTAGAAAAAGGTACCGAAATCACTTCCTTGTATAAACAAACGGTATCCTGTCACATTCAGTTTACGCTTGCTGAATTTATCAAAAGGGGTGAATGGCAAAAACACATCAACAGAATGAGAAAGCTGTATCAAAAAAAGAGAGAGATGGTATTAGAGACCATCCAAAACGAATTAGGAAGACATGTGAAGATTCGGGGAGGAGACTCAGGACTGCATATCTTGCTTGACGTGGACTCACGGTTTAATGAAGGAGAGCTTATTGAGAGAGCAAAAATGCATGGCGTGAAAATCTATCCCGCTTCACTGTTTTATACAAAGCAACCTCCGACCACCACTGTCTTAATAGGGTTCGCAGGGGTATCAGAAGAAGAGATACAAGTGGGCATAAAGAAATTGAAAGGAGCCTGGGATCTAGAAGAAGATAAGTTGAAGTAGGGAGACTGAGGAAATTAGGAGGGTCTTCGATGGAACGTAATATTCGGTTATTAACAGATACGGATTTAGAGGAAGCAGCAAAACTGTTCACCAGAGTGTGAAGACTTCTTACAAACGCTTGTTGGACATAAGCAGGACTCCTGGATACATAGGAATCGGTTATTATACTTCCGAGGAACAATTAATTGGATTTTTAGTTGGAAATGAAGGGCAATGGGCTGATAACAAGAGCTACTATATAAACGAGATTTGTGTGTGTGGTAGCATTCAACAAACAGCTATTGGCACAAACTTGTTAAACTATTTGACGGAAATCTTAGCAGAGAAAAAAGTTGATTCGGCCTATTTATCGACTGAGAGAGGCGAAGGAAAACCGGAGATGTTTTTCACGAAAAATGGTTATACGACAAGTGAGTCTAGAGTGTTAATGACGATGAAGATATGTTGAATCGAAATGATCGAATTTTTTTAAGAGAGAATCTACAATCAAAATGATAGCAAATTATCTAAATAGACATTTTAATCGTTATATAACACTTTTTCAGCTCTATTTGTTTCAATAATGAAGATTATCAAAAAAAGGGGCTGTCCAAAAAGGGGGGAGCCCGAATTGAAAAAAGTGAAGAGGCATAAACGTTGATGTAACAACATTTATGCCTCTTCACTTTGTCGTCCGTTTCCTTCCTAGTATAGTTCCAGCTTTAGTTGTTCTCTGCTATGTATATCTAAAAAAAAGAATCGAAATAACATCAAAAAAGGACCAATATGTTCACATAATGGTCCTTACCGAAGACCTGAGCAATGTACAGGTATAACGTTTTTTTATAAGAACTCTTGTTTTTGTATGCCTTCCTTCAGAAATAAAAAAGGAAGGCATACAAAAACCTAATATCCAAGCTTAGACAAAGTATTAAATGAACTGATTTTTTTTGTAAAGCTTTTATTCACATTTTCTTTACTCAAATTGCTGACTGTGAAATACCTACAAGAAAATATCTTTCGTTTTTTGTACATTTGCAAACCATTGAGCATGTATATCGTTATGGTGATTGATAATTTGAGAAGCGTTTAAAATGTTAGAGTCGTATGTGCTATGACCATCCTCTGCAAGAATCACTTCATAACCTAGGCTATATGCACGACGACAAGTAGCATCTACACAAACTTCCGATTGAATCCCTGTTATAATAATTCGACTGATTTTTTTGTTTACTAATTGTTGCTGAAGATCCGTTTGTTGGAAGGAATCAGGAAAATCTTTTTCAATGATAACGTCCTCTTTAAAAAGAGGGATCGACGGATGAACTTCCCATCCACGATTTCCTTTCTGATTAAGGGTCCCCGCTTTACCATTGTGTTTCGTGAAAAAAATGGGGATCTGCTCAATACGGGCTTTTGAAATGAGAAATTGAATATTGTTTAATAATTCATCTCCTTTATATATCAGTTTTTCCTTCAAAAATGATCCTATCTGAAGATCAATTATAAGTAATGCCGTGTTTTTTTCCGTGTTCATAAACATCCCCGCTCATTCTGGATTGTTCCTTTCTAATGCTTTTTTAAAATGAGGTAATATTCTATCTAGTTTCCCCTAAATCAAGAGTTTATCCCTAAGATGATTAGCCTATTAAAACCGGAAAAATTAGAGGAAGTACAAGCCGTTGTATGACAATTTTTAGCGAACTTCGGCAATAAATAAGGGTAACCCTTTTAACAGACAACAAAAAGAAAGGCGTCCCAAGATGCGGGACGCCTAATATGGTATGTAATTAATGTATATTCCTTGGTGAAAAGTGAGTAGGTTTCGTATCATTTAAACTATTTTGTGCGAATTTTCCTTTTAACGTTTCAATAATGTAAAGGCCCATAAGATCGGTTAGTTCTTGGTCATCCATCTCTTGAAGCAATTCAAAAATTTCCTTGCGGTCCAATTGTTCCAGGACAGCAAAGGTTAGCATATCAATGTCTTCTTCATCACCAGTCAATTTATTACGGTACATGTTGTACAATTCTTCAATCAACTTCATAACTTTCACCTCACATTTCTTGAAAATCCGTTATCTCTTTATATGTAGGTTATCAAAAAAACCTCATGATGCATATAAAAATCTGTAGGATGCTTGGGCTTATTATATGTTTTACCCTTTGAAAGATACTTTAATCTATTATTTAACATCTTTCCCATTTGTGCAAACAAATTTTTCCATCGTATGAAGGTGGAATCTGGTGAGAAAATAAGCGTAGGAGTTAGGGAAAGGATGATGATGAATGGAAGAAACCAGGAAAAAGTATTACGTATACATCCCAAACGGGCAAATCACGCAGGACCGGGAAAGTTCTCCATGGAATTTTGAAATCGAGGCAACGGATAATGAAATCATCCAGCTTCGGGAATTGTTCGATTACAATTATTCTGTAGGGGAAGATAATTTTTATCGTGCCCACGTACCGTATTTACAATATCATTATGACCGTGAAAACGATGAACAGGATGTCACGCTTCAAAAGATTTATGAAATGATCTATATGCTAGGAACAGAAGAAGGCAAGCGGCATATCGAAAGCATGGGTATTCTGCAGGCAAAGCGGACAGATGATGGCCTCGAATATTAGAGGTCATCTTTTTTGCTACATTCCCATTTTTTTATCTTATAATAAGTATAACGCAAATGGAGAGAAATGGGTGAAATAAGGATTGGTTGTGGGAAATATGAAAAGCTTTATAGACGAAAATGGATATATGGTCGAGTTTTCACATGATGAGGCTTTCGGGGATGCCTATCATGTTTTTGTAATATGCCGATATAACGGCAAGTGGGTATTGACGAAACACCGGAAGCGGGGGTTGGAATTTCCAGGTGGCAAGCGGGAGGATGGAGAAACGATTGAAGAGGCAGCCAAGCGTGAAGTGTATGAAGAAACAGGCGGATTGGTGAACGAGTTGATTTTTTTAGGGCAATACAAGGTCCATGATCCCATAAAACCGTTCATCAAATCCATCTACTTCGCCGAGCTAGGTGGTCTGGAAAGCAAAAAGGACTATCTGGAGACGGACGGACCGCTCCTTTTGGCTAAGCTGCCGGACGTCCCAGGGAAGGAGTACAGTTTTATCATGAAAGACGAAATCCTGCCGCTTAGCCTGAAACGGCTTAAAGACATGATGGAAGGATGACAAAGAGACAGTCAGCAGGCTGTTTTTTTACATAAAAAAACTGCCGATTTACGATCAGCAGCTAGGTCAGTCCTTGATCAATTTTCGTTCAAGCAGTTCGACAAGCTGGTACATGATAGTTGCGAAGACAGCGATGATCATCAAGGCAAGCATCACGAGGGTGAAATTGAAGACTTGGAATCCATAGATGATTAGGTAGCCGAGCCCTTTTGCGGAAACAAGGAATTCTCCGACGATGACACCCACCCATGAGAGTCCCACGTTCACTTTCAAGGTGGAGATGATGGTTGGAAAGGAAGCGGGTAATATGGCTTCCCGGAACGACTGTAACCGTGTGGCACCAAATGTTTGAAGGACTTTCAGGTAGTTTGGGTCGACTTCCCGAAATGCGGTATAGACGACAATCGTGGTGATGATGATGGAAATGATCGCTCCCATGGAAATAATCGAAGGGAAGCCGGGACCGAATGCGACGATGATGATGGGACCAAGGGCCACTTTTGGCATCGCATTTAAAATGACGAGATAGGGATCAAGGATATTGGATAGTCTAGGAGACCACCAAAGTACGGAAGCGAGCACCGTCCCAAGCAGTGTTCCGATAAGAAAGCCGAGTACGGTTTCGAATAGCGTCACGCCCGAATGGGAGAGCAGGGAACCATCAGCCACTTTCGTTAAAAATAACTGCCAGACTTTCGAAGGGGAACTGAAGATGAGCGGATCGATCCATTTCATCCGTGAAAACAACTCCCACCCACTGAAAAAGACGATGAAAATGAGGAGCTGATAAACACGGACCAGCTTTTTTTCTTTTTTCAACGAGGCTTTATATTGGCCATGAAGCTGTTCAATATTCAAGACTTTCAAGCTCCTTCCAAATTGTTTGGAATAACGCGGTGTACTCTGGATGATTACGGGCATGGAAAGGTGTCAGTTCACGCAGTTCCATGGGCACATCGAATGTCTTATGGATTTTACCCGGTTTCGCAGCGAACAAATAGATCCGGTCACTCATCGCAATCGCTTCACCGATATCATGGGTCACAAGGACAGCAGTCTTTCCGAATGATTTCAGTGTTTCCGATACAAGGTCCTCGAGTTTCAGTTTCGTTTGATAATCCAGGGCAGAAAATGGTTCATCAAGAAGCAGGATCTTCGGGTCAACGGCGAGAGTCCGGGCCAGGGCGGCACGTTGCCTCATTCCACCAGAGAGTTCGCGTGGATACGACTTTTCAGATCCGGCCAACCCCACCTCATTCAATAACTTCAACGCTTTGACCCGTTCTAATCCTTCATTTTTCTTCAATAGACGTAACCCCAACGTAACATTTTCATCTATCGTCTTCCATGGAAAGAGGTAATCCTGTTGAAGCATATAGCCAATCGGAAAATCATGATCCGTCCCAAGCGGTTCGTTTTCGAGCAGGATTTTCCCAGAAGTGGGTGGAAACAGTCCGGCGATGATGGAAAGCAGGGTCGTTTTCCCGCAACCGCTCGGGCCAAGAAAAGAGACGAATTCACCTTTTTCAATATCGAGAGAAATGCCCCCAAGTGCGGTTTGGGCCGCCTGATTTGAAAAATACGTGTGGTGAATGTCTTCGATCGTCAAAAATCCCATGAGACATCCTCCTTACTCTGTACCTTATTTGGTGACTTCTTTTGCAAAGTCCGTATTGACAAGCTCATCATGGCTGATGCGTGTAGGCAATTCACCGGCTTCGTCCATGATATCCTGCAAGTTATTCCATTCTTCTTCATCCAGAATCGGATCCGGTGCAAAGGAACCTTGCTCCTTGTAACGGTCGATAACGGTCTCCATCGTCTCAACGTCGATATCATCGAAGAATGGTTGGATCACTTTGGCGACTTCTGCTGCATCATTTTCCTGCACCCAATCCTGTGCCTTCTTCAAGGCTCGAGTAAATTTCTCTACGGTCTCTTTATCGTCCTTCAGATAACTTTCCTTGGCCATAAAGGTGGTATAGGGAAGATGACCGGACTCTGCACCAAAGGAAGCGACAATATGGCCCTTGCCTTCTTTCTCGAACACACTGGCAGTCGGTTCGAACAATTGGACGAAATCACCTGTACCGGATGCGAAGGCAATGGATAACAAGATACATACTTTTTTGAGGATCATGGTATGGGAAGATTAGTGAATCTATTTTTATGGTCTATGTCATGATTTCCAGTTTGGCGGAATAAATAGAGGGGGAGAGTTTTGAGTTAAAATGAATAAAAAAACCTTCAATCCTTTTCAGATTGAAGGTTATCGAATATTAATTATAGGCTTTTTCTTTTTTTTTGTGTAAACCAAGTACCTCTGCTGTAGAAGCATGAACTTCTTCAAGAACGTCTGGGTTATCTTTCAAGGAAATGCCGTAAGACGGAATCATTTCTTTAAGTTTCGGTTCCCATTCTTGCTTCTGTTCAGGGAAGCATTTGTCGATGATTTGAAGCATAACATGAACGGCTGTTGAAGCACCTGGTGATGCACCCAATAACGCGGCAATCGAACCGTCAGCCCCTGTAATGACTTCCGTACCAAATTGAAGCGTTCCTTTTCCTTTATCCGTATCCTTGATAACTTGAACACGTTGTCCAGCTACGACCAAATCCCAATCTTCAACTTTAGCGTTAGGGATGAACTCACGTAATTCTTCAACGCGTTGTTCTTTCGATAACATAAGTTGTTGAACCAGATATTTAGTCAAAGGCAATTCTTTTGCGCCTGCTGATAACATTGTCAAGACATTATTCGGTTTGACGGAAGTGATTAAATCAAACATGGAACCAGTTTTCAGGAACTTCGGTGAGAAGCCGGCAAACGGTCCGAATAGCAATGATTTTTTATTATCGATGAATCGTGTGTCAAGATGCGGCACAGACATTGGTGGCGCACCAACTTTAGCTTTTCCGTATACTTTGGCATGATGTTGCTCGATGATTTCTGGATTATTACATACCATGAAGATCCCGCTGACAGGGAATCCACCAATATGCTTTCCTTCAGGGATACCGGATTTTTGCAGTAAGTGCAAGCTTCCGCCCCCGCCGCCGATGAAGACGAATTTAGCATTATGGCGTTCAACATTACCCTTGGCGTTACGAACTTTCAATTCCCAAGAACCGTCGTTAGCCCGTTTAATGTTATCAACAGAATGTTTATATTTAATATCTACATTTTTATTTTCTAAGTGGTCAAATAACATACGCGACAAGGCACCAAAGTTAACATCTGTTCCAGAGTCGATTTTAGTGGCCGCAATGCGGTCATTCGATGGACGGTTTTCCATGATAAGTGGAATCCATTCCATCAATTTTGCAGGGTCTTCAGAAAATTCCATCCCTTGGAATAGTGGGCTTTCTGATAGCGCTTTAAAACGTTTCTTTAAGAACGCAATATTTTCTTCCCCTTGAACCATACTCATATGTGGCAATGACGTGATGAAGTCTTGCGGATTATTTATCAGCTTGTTCTTTACAAGATAAGACCAAAACTGAGTTGAAAGTTGAAATTGTTCGTTAATTTTAATGGCTTTGCTAATATCAATAGAACCATCTGGTTTTTCAGTTGTGTAATTAAGTTCACACAGTGCTGCATGACCTGTCCCCGCATTATTCCACTCGTTAGAGCTTTCTTCCCCCGCGCTTTCAAGCTTTTCGAACACCTTGATATCCCATTCCGGTACTAGTTCTTTTAGCATTGTCCCCAAAGTCGCGCTCATGATCCCGGCACCAATTAAGATGACGTCTGTTTTGATTTCTCCGTTGCTCATCATTACCATCCTTATACCCTAAAATTTGCAGAAAGGATGTAGGTGGTCCTGCTTAGGCGTCACAATAAGCCAAGGCGTGACCTGGTCACACATCATTCCTGTCTTTATTATAAGCATATCATACTGTATTGCTTTTTTTAATAGATTAAAATAGCCAATAATACTATATCGTTAAAATATAGATGATGTGAAGTAGTGAACGTAAATTATATCGCTGCTTTGGTTATGAGCATAAACCCAATACCAATAGGTAAAACCAATGAAACATGACCTACCTTATACATTATCTCCATTATATCTTAAAAACACTCTCAGAAAAAGTTTATCAAATTGGATTTTCCACCCGTATTTCTTATAGAAGGAAAGTAATGGAGAACGTAAATAAAGACGAAATATGGAAGTATTGTTTGATAAATCCGGTCGATATTTATTTTACACCTTTTAATGAAAAGAATGCATATTAAATGTAAAAAAAGAGCATTTTAATTATTTGGTTTGCTACTCGATTATCGATAAAGTTCAATAATCTGGTTGGCAATGTATTCGGAACTGAAATGAACGCCATCTTTAAGCCACCACATGATGACACCCAAGATGGAGGAGGCGAGAATATCCATGGATAATGCTACTTCCTTTGTCCGGTCCCTTACACGTTTTATGGCAATGGAGTCCTTTAAGATCATATGCAATTTTTTCTTGAACCCCGGGTGGGCAAAAAGCACGGCAAAAAGCTTTCGGTGTTTATAAAAGTAATCCAAAAACGTAATTAATTGCTCTTCATGATTCAAATTATCAATTTGCAGGATGGGTGACAATTCCGACGATAAGTCGTCGAAAATATCATAGACCAACTGTTTTAATAAATCATTAATATCGACAAAGTGTAAATAAAAAGTTGCACGATTCAGCTCTGCGCGGTCCGATATCTTTTGTACGGTAAGCTTCGATATATCAGGGTTTTCCATCAGTATATCTGTGACGGCCTTTTTAATCATTCGCTTAGAGCGAAGGGCACGGGGATCCTGCTTTTTTTGTGTCGACAACGTAAACCTCCTTCATCTATTATCTCGAACTTCTTCAATATTTTTTAAAAATCTGTTGTTTAATTAACACTTCATAACAAATTGTGAATAGGCATCCAAATAAATGAATGATACCATCTATTTTATTGACAAGGTGTTAAAAAAGCAAATGAAGTGAGGGGTAATATGTCGGAACCAATCAATAAAAAGGTATTATTAACCGTGTTGATTTTAGGGTGTTTTTTATCCACCTTAAATCAAACCCTGTTAAACGTGGCGCTAAGTAACTTAATGGAGGTATTTTCTGTATCTGCTACAACCGTACAGTGGATATCCACTGGGTTCATGTTGGTGAATGGGGTGTTAATCCCGATTACGGCCTATTTAATGAAACGTTTTTCTACACGGCAATTATTTTTAAGTTCGATGCTGTTTTTATTAATGGGCTCCATTTTGTGCGCGGTAGCACCGAATTTCGCGATCTTACTGATGGGTCGTATGATTCAGGCCGTGGGGGCGGGAATTATTATGCCATTGCTAATGAGCGTAGTCATGTTTATTTTCCCTCCTGAAAAAAGAGGAAGCATGATGGGGTTGATGGGACTGGCGATCATATTCGCTCCAGCCATTGCACCGACATTGGCCGGTTTTGTTATTGAATATTATTCATGGCGCTGGTTATTTATCGGGATCATTCCATTTGTCGTGATCGTCATAGTATTAGCGATGAAATATTTAATCAATGTTTCGGAAACAGAAAAGGTGAAGTTGGATGTAGCGAGTGTTGTTCTATCAACCATGGGATTTGGTCTTATTCTATATGGCTTCAGTAATGCGGGGAGCCATGGGTGGGATGATAAGGTTGTCATAATGACCATCCTTGTAGGAATCGTGACGATAGCGATTTTCTGTATGAGACAAATTAAATCTTCTGATCCGTTTCTTAACTTATCGGTTTTTAAGAATAAAGTATTTACGCTAACTTCCTTCATTAACATCTTCGTTACGATGATGATGTATGCGGATATGATCTTATTGCCGATCTATTTACAAAATGGTCGAGGATTCACTGCATTTGACGCCGGTTTATTATTATTACCGGGTGCTGTCATCAATGCCTTGATGTCTCCGGTCACGGGAAAATTGTTTGACCGCTTAGGCGCGAAACCGGTATTTATCATCGGTTTGATTTTCATCATCCCGTCCATGTGGGTGGTTACAGATTTAACTGAATCGACGACCTTCGTCTTTTTGATGGTGCGGACCATTTTCCTTCGAATAGGATTGAGTTTTATTACGATGCCATTGAACACGGCCGGTTTGAATGCCTTACCGAAAACACTAGTGACACATGGCACAGCCGTGAATAATACCGTTCGCCAAATTGCAGGGGCAATTGGAACGGCTATCGTCGTTACCGTGTTTACGGCACAAACGACAAAGCATGGGGAAACATTGCTGGGGGATACACCAAATGCTACAGCTGAATCCATCCGCGCACTAGCTTCGATCTTGGGTTCGAGTGATGCCTATTATTTCATGACCATCCTAGCGATTATCGCATTCGTGTTAACCCTGTTCGTTCCGTCTAAAGCAAAGATTAAACAACCATCATAATTGGTCAGCCAGTACTTTCGGGTACTGGCTTTTTTCTATCCTTATGAATCTCATTCTGCCCCAGTATTCTACGGGTAGTGATTAGAAGACTATTAATACTATCATCGTGACGGCCATAGATTATAGGAATCCATGGCAACGGGGTGATGGCGATGACAGAGGAAGCAAATGGAGGGGAAGGGAAACTGATTGTATGGGACACAACGGAATACCAGCACAGAACAGATGAAGAATACGATCATTTGTTGGAGATCTCCGATTATAAGGTGAAGGTGACTTTGAAATTCGCTAAGAGTGAGGCGAGGAACGAGGTGGCGAGAAAAGGGCTTAAAGCGTTTTTTAGGGGGATATGGTTTTGAAGCACCGTTTTAATGAGGGTTTTATTTTAACCGAATGAAACAGGGAAAAAGGGGTGTGAAAATGAAACGGGTTTGGTGCCTGTATCGAGTATCCACCATGAAGCAGATGGCTACGGATGATGATATTCCCATTCAAAAAAACGCATGCCAAGAATTCGTGAAAAATAGGCCGGATTGGCGCATCACTCATGAAGTAATAGAAAAAGGGGTTTCGGGCTGGTCGAAGAAAGCGGACGAAAGGGATGCCCTGAATACGATTAAACAAGGGGCCCTGGACAAGGAATTGGATGTTCTTTTGGTGTTCATGTTTGACCGATTAGGGAGGCGGGAGGATGAAACGCCTTTAATCGTCAATTTCCTGAATCAAAATGCCGTAGAGGTCTGGTCCACGCAAGAAGGAAAGCGGAACACGGAAACACATATCGACAAGCTGTTGAACTATATCAGTTTCTGGCAATCCGACGGGGAAAGCCAGAAAACTTCTATGAGGGTTCGAGAAGCTAAAAAGCAGCTAAGTGAGCAAGGCTATTTTCAAGGTGGGGCCGCCCCGATTGGTTATAGAATCCTCGAAACAGACCGGGTGCATTGGAAGAACAAAGACAGGCACCTGAAAGAGTTGGCGGTGGATGAGGAAGAGTCGGCCATGATAAAGCTGGTCTTCAGTTTATACGTGGACCGACACATGGGGTATCGAAAAATTGTTGATTACTTGAACAACAAAGGCTATCGAAATAGGGACGGGAACATATATGGGGTAAGTACCATTCAGCGCATCTTGGCCAACCCGATTTATATCGGGAACAAACGCTATAAAGGCTTTAATGGGGAAGACGGAAATACACAGCCATATAATGAGAAGTTACGAATTATTCCGGATGAAGTATTCAAGGAAGCGGAGCGGATCAGGAGTGCAAGGAGCACTAAATTATACCAACAAGACAAGGAAGGCATCCCATTGGCAGGGAAGCTGATGTTTTCGGGGTTGGCCTATTGCCAGTATTGTGGGGCAAAGTTGAGTGGCAACTACTTGTATCGCAAAAGTAAGGGGAAGGAGGATCACTCCGCCAAAGTTATGTATCGCTATAGGTGCCCGCTCAATAAAGGCAGGATGAATGGCGAACATGTAAGCAGCACATGGGAAGGCAGAAAATACGATGCCATCGTGATGAAAAGGGTGAAGGCGGTTCTGTCTCAACTGGATATGGGCTCCTACTTCGATCTCTCCTCTCACAAGGCATCACATCTAGCCCAGCTTGAGCGGAACCTAAAGCAGCTGGAGAAGGAACATCAGGTTCTGACGAAGCAATTGGCTAAGCTACATGGTGAAATCATCAAATCATTGGGGGGAGATAGTGCATTCACCCCGGACCAACTGTCGGGTGCCATGGGAAGTGTAGAGAAAAAGTTAACAGAAAATACAGCACGTATGACAGGATTGAAAGCAAATATCGAAAAGGAAAAAGAAGCCTCATCAAGGCATGTCGATCTAGCTGACCAGTGGGAGAGTGAATTCGATCAGGCGGACAATGATTTGAAAAAGGCTATGCTTTCCAGGGTTGTGGATAAAGTGGTTTTTGGAAAAAATGAAGTCCAGATTACGTTCAATTTAGCTCTTCGGGAATGTTTACATGAAAATACGGAGGAACTTCCTGATAGCGAGGCGCCTTGAAGTATGCATTTTGTTACTGGATGCGAATGCGGTCGCGATGTTCGCAAAATCAATATTCTGAATGAGCGTCAGATCTTTTTGCGGGTCGATATTGTGTTTTTTCAAGACGAATTCCCCCGCCATTTGCGGCATTCCGCCTTTACGCTGTCCGAGGAAGGTGGAGTCTTTCAACATATCCCATTCAAAATTTTCAATCTTTTCACGTGAAACAAGGAAGGTCCCATCCGTTTGCGTTAGCTGGGCAAAGTTAATGACCGGGTCACTGGACCCTTGCGCCTGGACATAGATGGATGTTTCCGATCCGACGAGTGCAATGTCCGCACCATCAGACAGTAAAGTGGTCATCGTCTTGTCGCCACCAGCAGTCGTTTTTAAATCGATTTTTAGGCCTTCTTCTTCAAAAAAACCTTTTTCAATCGCGACATATTGCGGCGTATAGAAAAGCGAGCGTGTTACTTCGGCCACACGGACCTTCGTCGTTTCTTCTTTCTTTGAACCACATGCCCCAAGGGGTATGACTAGCATGCATACAAGTAAAAATAGGACACCCGCTTTACACCATTTCTTCAATTTACCTTCCTCCTTGATATATAGGAATTTTGCCTATCTTATCGTATGAACGAGTGGGAAAATGGTGAATGCCTAACAGGGGATAAAATCGATTGAATGTTTTACAATAAGGGAAACAGAAAGGGGGAGCGGAACATGGAGAACGGAAGGATGATTTCAAAGCAACGGTTCCCTTCACCACATCCTGGCATTCACCTTTTTTTAGTCACTTACATGTCTCAAGGTTTGAAGGTAAAGGGATTACTGGCTGAGCCGGTGGATGGGGACATTCACGATGCTTTCCTTTATTTACGGGGTGGCATTAAAAACGTCGGCAAGGTAAGGCCTGGACGTATCATCCAGTATGCGGCAGAAGGGTTCATCGTCTTTGCCCCGTTTTATAGGGGCAACCAAGGCGGCGAGGGGGACGAGGATTTTGCCGGAGAAGATCGGTTCGATGCGATAGCAGGCTTTAACCTGTTGGAGCAGCATCCACGGGTGAATAAGGAGCATATTCATATCCTCGGCTTTTCCCGGGGTGGCATCATGGCACTATGGACGGCGATCCATTGTCAGACGGCTGCGTCCCTTGTCACATGGGGTGGAGTGTCGGATATGTTCATGACGTATGTCGAACGAGTCGATATGCGGCGGATGATGAAGAGGGTCATCGGTGGTAGTCCTAAGAAATGCCCGGAGCAATATGAATACAGGACGCCGTTGTTTGCCATCGAGGAATTGAATGTTCCGGTTCTGATCATTCATGGGGAAAGGGATGATAATGTATCGGTGGAACACGCCTATCGACTGGAAAAAAGGTTGAAGGCCCACGATAAGCCTGTCGAAAGTTGGTATTTCCCACAATTCACGCATTTTTTCCCGCCTGCGGTCAATCGAAAAGTGGTCGAAGATTTAACAACTTGGATGAAAAGTAAAACCGAATAATGGTAGAATGAAGTATATTGACCAGAGGAGGAGATATACATGGGCATGCCTATGGAACTCAACACCATGATCGTGACAAAGGGAAACGAAATTCGTGAAGAAGAAAATGTGTTCAGCCTGACGAAAGCCGGGTACCGCTTATATCCAATCGACATCCCGATTGATGTCCGTAAAACGATTCAATCCGATTCAAGTGGAACGGCCGTCATCCGCAAAGTCGAATGGATGAATGAAAAAACCAACATTACATATCAATTGATCTCACTGAATTCAACGAATTGAATACATGAAGCGCATGCGAATCTAGCATGCGCTTTTTTATGTGGTAGAGAACGGACGGAATTCGACCGAACTATCCAGCATTCCGCCATTGGTGGCACATAATTCGACGTTCGTGCGATTAATTCGACATTCACGCGGATAATTCAACATTCACAGCGTGCAGACCGGTCGTGGGCCGTTGATTCGCCCACGTTATAAGATCAAACCGAAATTTTATGAAGAATTGTTTGATATTTATAAAAAATCCGGGACACCGGAGTATAATGGATGAGATATTGCTGTTGAAAGAAGGAATGTAGATGGAGGATATTAATCTTTATACGTTGCTGTTTTTGGTGATAGCGGGTTTCATCGCTGCGTTCATTGATTCTGTTGTGGGCGGGGGCGGTCTTATTTCCATACCTGCTTTATTGTTTACGGGAATTTCACCATCTGCGGCTTTAGCGACGAATAAGTTTTCGAGCTCGATGGGTTCCTTGACGAGTACGATTTCATTTATTCGGGCAGGGAAAGTGAACTTCAAATTTGTCATCAAGTTTTTGCCGCTGACCGTGATCGGGTCGATATTGGGTGCCTATGTCGTTCACTTTGTTTCGCCTGACATATTGAAGCCGTTGATTCTGTTGATATTAGTGATTGTCGCGATTTACACGATCGTCAAAAAGGATTGGGGTAAAGAAACCTTGTATAAGGGATTGACCCGGAATAAGCTCATTCTGATGTTAGTGGTCATTTTTGCAATTGGTTTTTACGATGGTTTTCTTGGACCAGGGACGGGTTCTTTTTTATTGTTTGCCTTTTTGATCATAGGATTTGATTTTGTTCAAGCGGCTGGCAATGCCAAGATTTTGAACTTTGGCAGTAATATTGCAGCACTCGTTGTTTTCCTATCGATGGGCACGGTCAATTTTGCTTACGGAATTCCGATGGGAATCGCCATGGTGGCCGGGGCTTTAGTCGGGACGAACTTCGCGATTAAAAAGGGATCTTCCTATGTTAGGCTATTATTCATTTGCGTCACCGTCTTATTGATCGGCAAGAATATTTTAAACTATTTCCATGTGATTTAAATGCAAGTATACATACCAGTGGCCGTGGAATGATCTGCGGCTGCTTTTCCCTGTTTACAGAATGGAATTTCTGTGTGATAATTGCCTGACGAACGTTCGTTAGGATAATGAGCGTACCAGTGCGGGTAAAATATTGGTTGATGAAGGGTGAAGGTAATGAAAAGTGAAGAAATTAAAAAAGCGGCACTCAAACATTTTGCGGTTAACGGATATGAGGGCACGTCGCTTTCTCAAATAGCTGATGATGTGGGAATTAAAAAACAGTCGATTTATTCTCATTTTAAAGGAAAGGATGATTTATTTTTAGCCGTCCTTACAGATGCCAAGGAGATGGAGCTATCCTTTTATGAGGCGTATTTTAAGCAAAAACAAGATCCGGAAAGGACGCTATATGGATTCTTGGATGAGATGAGAAGGATGTTTCAGGAAAATGAGAATTTAAAGTTCTGGCTCAGGATGGAGTTCTTTCCGCCTACTCATTTGTATAAAGTGGTGCAGCGGGAAGCGGCGGATCTCGAGAATCAACAGGAAGCACTGTTAGAAAAGTTATTCGATTCATGGATAGCAGAAGGGGCGGTTCGTTCGGGAAATGCCCGGACGCTAACATTGGCCTACACAGGTGTGATCGTGGCCATCTTGGTCGAACTTGTATACTCCGATGACCCTAAGCGGTTGGAAGATAAATTTGACGCATTATGGACCGTATTTTGGAGCGGAATTTCCAAGTAAGGTTAAGCAATAGGAGATGGGAACATGGCAATGAGAGAACAACAACAGAAAAGTCTTCTGGAAATAGAATCGACGGGAAAGATTTTCTTACGCTATTTGATTCCTTCCATGATCGGAATGATTTTGATGGCATTGAACTTTGTCGTCGATGGCGTCATGGTCGGTAACAAACTTGGGTCCGTTGCCCTTGCAGGGGTAAATATTGCTGGACCCATTTATACCATTTTTGTCGCCATGTCGATCTGGATTGGTGTCGGTGGTGCAACGCTATACTCCCAAAGCATGGGAGCGAAGGATTATGTGCGTTCCCGCTTCATTTTTACGCATTCCATCGTTCTAATTACAGGCTTCACCATCGTCATTGGTTTGATTGCCTATATGTTTCACAATCAGCTCGTTTTCGCATTAGGGGCAAATGAAGCGACCGCTCCCTTTGCGACGGATTATATGAACGTTTTCTTGATGCTCGGTTTTGTTTTCACCTTAGAAAATGCCTTGAGTATTTTTATCCGGAATAATGGAAATCCGACACTGGCCATGACGGCATTGATCGTGACGGCTGTATCGAATTTCGTATTGAACTATATCATTTTGTATGTGTTCGATTTAGGGGTGCGTGAAATCGCGTTTGGGACAATCACCGCGTCGGCGCTTGGAATCGTCGTGCTTTCGGCCCATTTCTTCACGAAGAAAAATACCCTTCGTCTGGTCAAATTCCGGTTTGATAAGCGGCTTTTCCTTTTGACCATGTCCATCGGTTTTCCCAGCTTTTTATCTGAACTCGGTGTATCCGTCTTTACGATTGCGCATAATAATGTGTTTTCCCGGTTGGCGGGAACGGACGGATTGTCCGCCTTTTCCATCGTCAATTATGCCCACAGTGTGATGCTATTGATGTTTCTTGGCATCGGGTCGGCCATCCAACCGCTTGTTAGCTATTACCATGGAGCAAAAGATGAGAAGCGAAAACGCGAGACGGTTCGCATCGCCATTTTTACGGCCATCGGTGCGGGGGTATTCATTACCTTACTCGGACAAGTGACGGCACCGTATATAGTTGCTTTATTCGGGGACTTTTCACAAGACGTGAAGGAACTTGCGACAATCGGCATTCGGATTTTCTTTGGCGGGTATATTCTGATGGGGGTCAACTTCGTCATGATGACCTATTTTCAATCGGTCGGGCAAGTCAAGATGGCAGCCTGGATCACGATTGGGCGGGAATTTCTTTTCATGCTCATATTCCTGGTAACCCTTCCTTTCCTATTCGGAACCAATGCGGCATGGCTGTCGATTCCTTTATCAGAAGTAGTCATTTTCTGTACCATCCTGCTTTATTTGAAAAGAGAAGGTACGTTCTTTGGTAAAAGAGGTCATGGAATTTAGAGATCACCTATTCGGTGGTCTTTTTTTGTTTTTTTAAAATTTCTGAAAAAATATTGACAGAATGATTCACCCTGTTATATATTATTAATACAATAAATAATTTGTTATATAACAGAGGAGGAGAAGTAAAATGAATATGTATACTAAAGCGTATGAAACCTATTTAATGATTTGCGAAAGATATGGAATCGAGTCGATTAACTTTCACCATTTCATCAAACATTTAACCGAGGATCAGTTAGACGAATACAGCAAATTAGCCATTTAAATTGAAAAGGACGTGTTCTTGTAGATGGATCTAGCCGATGTGGAAGCCTTATAGAAACCCCACCCGTTACGAATAGTAGAGGTGGGGTTTTGTTATGTCTAAAAAGGAAAAAGTGATATGGATTCGACGAGGAAACCTAATGACTCTTTAGCGAGCATTAGGTTTTTTTCCTTGAAGTGACAAAATATTATGTAGAATATGGTAAAATTGATATAGGACTTTATACTCTTATATGATGGTCAAAGAAGATAGAAAACCGACTTGGGGGATGCTATATGAAATTAACTGTATCAAAAAAATTATGGGGTAGTTTTTTATCTTTACTTGTATTTTTATTGGCCATTGGGACTGTATATTTGTTGATTATCGATGATCTTAATAAACAATATACGTTTTTATTGGATAATCGCGTGAAAAAGACTCAACTTGTGGATGACCTGATCATCAATCAGCAAGATTACTCCAACGATATTCGGGGATATATGATCTATGGAGATGCCAAGTATTTAGAAGGCCGGTCCGAGAAGTATGATAGGTTTGAAGGTGCCTATAAAGAGTTAGAAAAGACGATGGAAAAGAAAGAAGATCGGGTTTTACTGGAAGAGGCATATAAAGCAAAACAGAAGTATACAGAACTTTCAGAAGAAATAATCAATAATGTCCAGAAAGAGAAAACACAGGAAGCTTTGGTCATTGCAAAAGAGACCAGTGTACTAGAAGAAACAATCATCGAAAAAGCCATACAGTTAAGTGACAACCAGAAGGTTTATATGCAAGAGAAAAGGAAAGAGATTGATGCTTTGGTAAAGGATATGCTGAGCTTCATCACGTTGGTCATCATCGGAGGCTTCATACTTAGTATCGTAATGCCGACTGTCCTGAGTCGCAGCATTACCCGCCCGGTCCGCAAGCTCACTGCGGCTATTGGTGAGGTTGCTGGAGGAAATCTCCAGGTGGAAAGCATACAGGTCAGGAACAAGGACGAGATTGGGGAAATGGCCGGTGCATTCAACAAAATGGTTAATGAACTGAAGTCGATAGTCTCGAGTATGAGGGATTCTTCGAGCCAGTTAGCTGTTCAAGCGGAGCAAATGTCAGCCAGTTCCGAGGAAAGCCTTGCCTCTTCGGAGATGGTTGCTAAAACGGCAGAGGATAATATGCAAGGAACGAATCAGCAGGTGGTCATTATTGAAAATTCGGTGGATTCCATGAATGAAATGGCTGCAGCCGTCGGGAGAGTTACGGAAAGCAATGTCGACATGCTTCAATCTGCTGAAACGGTGAATTCGCTAGTTCGTGAGGGATCATCCAGCATGAATGCGGTGACAAAGGAAATGAATCATATCAATTCCACCATTCAGGACTCGGCGAAAATCATGGAAATGATGACGAGCCATTCAAGTGATATTCAAAGAGTGACAGCCTTGATTACGGACATTTCCGACCAAACTAATTTACTGGCATTGAATGCCGCGATCGAGGCTGCCCGTGCCGGGGATCATGGAAAAGGTTTTGCGGTCGTGGCAGATGAAGTCCGGAAACTGGCTGAGCAATCGAAATTGTCCGCCTCAGAGATTGCAAACATGGTCAGCATGATTCAAGATGCGACCAAAAAAGGGGTGGAATCCATCAAGATGGGAACCAAGAAAGCGGAAGATGGACTCATTGCCTCGGAGAATTCCTTGCAGGTGTTCGACCAGATCAAAGTGGCAGTCGGTGAAGTGGGAAAACGGATAGAGTCGGCATCCAATGCTATCGAAGACATTCAAGCCATGACCGAAGAGGTGGGAGCAGGGGCCACTTCCGTAAAGGAAATTGCGGTGAGCGCTGCTGAACGGGCACATGATACAAGTGCAGCCACAGAAGAGCAGCTAGCGGCGAATGAACAGATTACGACAGGCGCCCAATCACTAGCAATCCTGGCCGAAAACCTACAGAAGGAAGTAAGCCATTTCAAGATTTAAGAACACGATGAAGAACCCGAACGAAGAACACCACTCACACGGTGTTTTAGTCGTTCAGGTTTTTTCTGTTGCAATGCGGTTTGTCACATGAAATAGGAGGAAGGGGATGGGGATAGCCAAGGGGTGTGCGCGTAGAAAGCTAATGTGAATATGGGGAAGAGGAGGATATCCAGGGACTATGCATTCTTGCTTTGATGATAAAGAAAAGGACCAAGCGATTTTCGCTTGGTCCTTTTTCCTATCTTTATTATGCAATCGGTCCGCCAAGTTCTTCGATTTCGTTTGGTACGCTACCGAATTTCTTGAAGTTTGCACGGAATTGAGCGGCAAGGTCTTTTGCTGATTTTGTGTATGCAGCAGGGTCTGCCCATGTTTTGATTGGTTGAAGCACTTCATCAGGAACACCAGGAACATGAACCGGAATGTTCAAGCCGAAGATATCATCTTGAACGGTTTCAATGTTGGCTAATTCACCTTCAAGTGCTGCTTGGATCATGGCACGAGTATAAGCAAGCTTCATACGGCTTCCAGTTCCATAAGCTCCGCCAGTCCATCCTGTGTTAACCAGGTATACTTTTGCGTCATGCTCGTCGATTTTTTCTCCAAGCATTTCAGCATAGCGTGTAGCAGGAAGTGGTAGGAACGGTGAACCGAAGCATGTAGAGAATGTTGCTTCAGGAGACGTCACGCCTCTTTCTGTACCTGCCAATTTGCTTGTGTATCCGCTCAAGAAGTGGAACATGGCTTGTTCTTTAGAAAGTTTGCTGATTGGAGGCAGTACGCCAGAAGCATCAGCCGTTAAGAAAATGATTGTATTCGGGTGTCCCGCAATACTTGGATTCACGATGTTATCGATCGCTTGCATTTGGTATGCAGCACGGGTGTTTTCCGTTAATGAGCTGTCATCGTAGTCCGCCACGCGTGTTTCGGGATCTACCACGACATTTTCCAATACGGCGCCGAAACGGATGGCGTCGAAGATCTGTGGTTCTTTTTCACGTGAAAGGTTGATGGTTTTTGCATAGCATCCGCCTTCGATGTTGAATACACCGTTAGAAGACCAGCCGTGTTCGTCATCACCGATCAGTTTACGGTTCGTGTCGGCAGATAAAGTCGTTTTACCAGTACCGGACAATCCGAAGAATAAAGCGACATCGCCTTCACGACCTACGTTTGCCGAACAATGCATCGGAAGGATTTCTTCTTCCGGAAGTAGGTAGTTCATGATTGAGAAAATCGATTTCTTCATTTCACCTGCGTATTCAGTTCCACCGATTAGGATAGTACGGCGTTCGAATGATACCATGATGAACGTTTCGGATTGCGTTCCATCAACTGCTGGATCCGCTTTGAAATTAGGTGCGGAAAGGATGGTGAATTCTGCTTCATGCCCTCTTAGTTCTTCCTCATTCGGACGGATGAACAATGTATGAGCAAAAAGGTTGTGCCAAGCATATTCATTAACCACTCGGATAGGAAGGCGTGATGATTCGTCTGCTCCAGCAAAACCTTTGAAGACAAAGACTTCTTCTTTTGTCTTTAAGTAATCCACTACTTTACTATATAGTTTATTGAATACTTCCTCGGAAATGGGTTGGTTCACTGGGCCCCAGTCAATTTTGTCCTTTACAGAAGCTTCTTCCACAATATATTTATCTTTAGGTGAACGGCCCGTGTATTTGCCCGTTTCAGCTTTTACTGCGCCGGTTGAAGTTAAAACGCCTTCATTTCTGCTTAATACTTTTTCCACTAATTGAGGAACTGAGAGTTGAGTTTGCACATTATTTCCTGCTAATAATTGGTGTAACTCATTAACGTCAACAGAATTCATATATGAGATACCTTCCTTTGTTTAAGTTTTTATAATACAATTAGTATAACACATTGGATTGAATAGTCTATACTATTTAACTTTTTTTGTGAATGAAAATGGAATAGTCACATTAATCAATTATCTCACTTCGAGTGTAACCTTATGTATAGTGCGGGCATATACTTGCAGTGAGTCATCCTGGATGGATGTTTTTGAATCTGGTTGATTCGGGAGACGATCTGGATGAAGTGAATCTAGGATGTGAAAAACGATTGCTGCCACAAGTCTTTGTGAAGTCCCGTTTTAGGATTAGTGTACCTTTTCATTTATATAGGAAGAAAAGAAGTGAACAACCATTTATGTATCTGAAAAAGGGATGAATATAGGGGTTCGGATGGTATGTTCATTTTGTCTGATTTATCCATTGTAAGTAAATGGTCTTATCTTCTTAGTTTACACTCTTTAAGAATACTATTTATAGTCCGGCTGTGCCAGATAAAAAGTTTTTTTATTTTTCATTGGGGAAAAATGTTCTATTTAGAAAAACATTGACAAATTCAGACTAAATACGATAGTATCTTAAATTGTACGGATTCTCTTATCCCGAGTTGGTGGAGGGACAGGCCCTTTGAAACCCAGCAACCTGCCATATTGAACTTGACTCCAAGGTCAATCGCCGAAAATAAAGCGATGAACCTTCAAGGAATAGTGGTGATGGTGCTAACCTGAGCAAGGTAAAAAACCCTTGAACGATAAGAGTGAAAGGATAGATGATAGAATTTTTAAACCTTTCCTCATTGCCAGGGAAGGTTTTTGTGTTTTTATTCATTAATTCTGTGTCTATGATTGAAACTAATAAGGGAAACGAGTTCCGTAAAAGATCAGGCTCATGCCTACAACATACTAACTTCCAAGGAGGAAATAAGATGTCAAAGAAACGTCTATTTACTTCTGAATCTGTGACAGAAGGCCATCCGGATAAAATTTGTGATCAGATTTCAGATTCCATTTTAGATGCAATCCTAGCTAAGGATGCAAATGCACGCGTTGCGTGTGAAACAAGTGTAACGACAGGTCTTGTACTTGTTGCTGGAGAAATTACAACATCGGCTTACGTGGATATTTCACGCATTGTCCGCGATACGATTGCAGGTATCGGGTACACTCGTGCGAAATATGGTTTCGATGCCGAGACTTGTGCTGTGCTAAGCTCGATCGATGAGCAGTCTGCTGATATTGCAGCGGGTGTTGATAAAGCATTGGAAGCACGTGAAGGTACGATGTCCGATGAGGAAATCGATGCTATCGGTGCAGGGGACCAAGGTCTTATGTTCGGATTCGCGTGCAATGAAACGGAAGAGCTTATGCCACTTCCCATTTCATTGGCTCATAAGCTATCATTCCGTCTTTCTCAAGTTCGTAAAGATGGCACGCTAAGTTATTTACGTCCTGATGGAAAAACGCAGGTAACGGTTGAATATGATGAAAATAACCTACCTGTACGTGTAGACACAATCGTCATCTCCACACAACATGATCCTGAAGTGACACTTGAACAAATTCAAGCCGACTTAAAAGAACATGTGATTAATGCGGTCGTACCGGCTGACTTAATCAATGAAGATACGAAATACTTCATCAACCCGACTGGCCGTTTTGTAATCGGCGGACCTCAAGGGGATGCTGGTCTTACTGGCCGTAAAATCATCGTTGATACGTACGGCGGATACGCTCGTCACGGCGGCGGTGCTTTCTCTGGTAAAGATGCAACAAAAGTGGACCGTTCTGCTGCATATGCCGCTCGTTACGTTGCGAAGAACATCGTAGCTGCTGGCCTGGCTGACAAAGCGGAAGTGCAATTGGCCTACGCAATCGGCGTGGCTAAGCCTGTATCCATCTCAATCGATACATTTGGAACGGGAACAGTAAGTGAAGAGGTGCTAGTGGAATTGGTAGAGGCGAATTTCGACCTACGTCCAGCTGGTATCATCAAGATGCTTGACCTACGTCGCCCAATCTACAAGCAAACAGCTGCATATGGTCACTTCGGCCGTACAGATGTTGATTTGCCTTGGGAGCGTACGGATAAAGCAGAAGCTTTAAAAACACAAGCTAAAGCGTAAATCATATGAGAAAAGGTGCCTTGCTTTAATGCAAGGCACCTTTTTTGATGGGCAAAAATAGGATTAAATATGGCTTCCTAGGGAATAATTCAAGGAATCCTATTTTTAGCTAAGCGTTTTTTGTAATCATACGATTGGTGTTACTTTATTCGGTCAGCCTGTTTATAGAGTTGTCCTTTTTCAGCATATTCCCGGACAATGCGATCCATATCCTGGCGATCTTCCTCATTAATTTCACGAACGACTTTGGCCGGCCTTCCAAAGGCTAAGGTGTTCGGCGGGATAACCTTTCCTTGGGGGACAAGGCTTCCTGCACCGATGAAGGCACCTTCACCGATTTCCGCTCCATCAAGGATGATCGAACCCATGCCGATGAGGGCTCTCTTTCGAATTTTGCAGCTATGTAGAATGACTTGGTGGCCAATGGTCACTTCATCTTCGATTATCAGTGGGTTATTGGGACTTTGATGAAGTACGCTGTTATCTTGCACGCTTACTCTTTTCCCGATGATGGTGGGTGCCACATCGCCGCGAATGACGGTATTGAACCAGATCGTTGATTCATCACCGATTTTGACATCGCCTGTCACGACGGCATTTTCAGCAAGATAGGCGCTTTCGGAAATTTCTGGTTCCATGCCTTTGAATGGATAAATAATCAATTTTCATCATTTCCTTTCCGAAGTGGATAATTTTGCTGTATTATTTTAATATACCGTATCAAAATAGCCTTGGCTACTATTTGATTGAGCACAATTAATTAGGTTTCGTTTTTGTCGAAAACCGAAAATGTGGTTATAATTTACCATATAGATTATTTTTCATTCTGCATGGAACGTTTACAACTAGAGAAAAGTGAAAGGGGGATTTCGAATGTGGAAATGGGAGACGGACGGAGATGCAAAAGGCGTCATCGTCATTATTCATGGGGCAATGGAGCATCATGGCCGTTACAAGTGGTTAACACAAATGTGGCTTTCAGCCGGATACCATGTCGTCATGGGCGACCTACCCGGGCAGGGAATGACGACACGCGCCTTCCGGGGGCATATCGATTCCTTTGACGAATATTTAGATGAAGTAAAAAGCTGGATTGAAGATGCATACGATTATTCCCTTCCTGTCTTTTTATTAGGACATAGCATGGGTGGGTTGATTGCGATCCGCCTGCTTCAGGAGGAAGAATGGGACATCGCGGGGGTCATTTTATCATCGCCATGCCTCGGTCTGATGACGCATCCTCCCAAATACTTAACCGCCATTTCACACGGCATGAATATCGTGATGCCAAAATTCCGGGTGGATTCTGGGTTAACTCCCCAAATGGCGACGAGGAATTCGGAAATCCGTGAATCGGATACGAACGATACATTGTACATTACCAAGGTTTCCGTTCGCTGGTATCGGGAGCTTGTACAGGCAATGAAGGATGCTTTTGAAGAGATTCCGGAGTTTCAGGACGTGCCTTTACTGATGATGCAGGGCGGAGATGACAAGGTCGTCAACAAAAAGGCGGTCCGGGAGTGGTTCAACTATAACTTGGCCAGCGAAAAGCAATACAAGGAATGGCCGAAACTATATCATGAAATTTTCAATGAACCGGAGCGGGATGACGTATTTCAATATGCACTGAGTTTCGTTGAAAACCGGTTGAAGATATTGGGCTATGTCGTTTAAATAAGAAAAAAGCTGCTGAGAAACTTCAGCAGCTTTTTGTTTTGGAGGAATTTGTCAAAGACATGTTCGAACGGCTTCAATTCTTCCATCGTGTTCTATCTTCGGTCAATGCAGTCAGGCTAGTGACGAATTGGCCAAATGATTCACTTGTATCCCGTTTGATTTTCTCAGTCAATAAATCTGCCCTGCCAACGAAGTCGATAATTGTTCCATGTTTCTACACCCACTTATCGATTTTTTTTCATTATAATAGGTATAAGTTCAAAATTCAAAAAATTCGGTCGGATTTACAAAAACACCACCGTTTATTGAACGGTGGTGTGAGTTCTACCTTTTTTCTATCGCAATGAGGAACGGAGGTGAATGAACTTGGTTGATGAAGTCGTATTTCAGGACATGGGCTTTTTGTTGAGACAGGTTCTGTACGTAGTGCATCAACGCATCCCGTTCCGCCTCTCCTCCTGGATGGCCGTGATAGATGACGAGGACGATGATGCCCTCCGGCGCCATCATGTCGAACAGTTTTTCAAGAGAAGCGATTGTCGTATCGGCTTGCGTGATGATCGATTTATCGCCTCCAGGGAGATAGCCAAGGTTGTAGATGGCCCCGGTGATCTTTCCAGCATGTTCCACGGTGATATACGTATCGAGCTGTTCATGTCCATCGTGGACGAGGGTGCAAGGCTTTTGTAAATGTTCCGTTTCCAATTTATTCGCGGTAGTGTGAATGGCTTGCTCTTGAATGTCAAAACTATAGACATGACCGGTTTCGCCGACCAATTGGGCGAGAAAGACGGTATCATGGCCGTTGCCCATCGTTCCATCAACGGTGATGTCCCCTTGTTGAACGGCTCTCTCAAGAAGTAGCTTCGCAAAATCCAAAACGCGATCCAGCTTCATGGTGATGGGACCTCCTCTGATTGATAATGTTTTCCCTGCCAGCTATTGCGGCGTTTCAGTTCGGCATCGATGGCGTTCAGGACATCCCATTTATTGACGCTCCACATCGGCCCAATCATCAAGTCTATGGGGCCATCGCCGGTAATGCGGTGGACGATCATTTCTGGGGGAATGACTTCCAACTGATCGCATACGAGATTTACATAATCGTCCCGTTCAAGAAATTCAAGCATTCCTTTTTCATATTGCTTGACCATCGGCGTTCCTTTCAAAAGGTGAAGCAGGTGGATCTTGATTCCCTGGACATCAAGTTTAGCGACTTCACGTGCGGTCTCCATCATCATTGCATAACCTTCGTTAGGCAAGCCATTGATGATGTGGGTACAGACCCGGATCCCGTGTTTACGCAGTTTATCGACGCCTTCCTTGTAGCAAGCATAGTCGTGGGCCCGGTTGATCAAGTTCCCCGTTTCATCATGGACCGTCTGCAGGCCAAGCTCGACCCAAAGATAGGTACGTTGATTCAGTTCGGCTAGATAGTCGACTACATCATCAGGCAGGCAGTCCGGGCGTGTCGCGATGGAAAGCCCGACCACTCCTTCCTGAGTGAGGACGCTTTCGTATTTTTCACGAAGCTCTGCCACGGGTGCGTGCGTGTTCGTGAACGCTTGAAAATAGGCCATATACTTGCCGTCTTTCCATTTGTGGTGCATTTTTTCACTGACTTTCTTAAATTGGACATCAAGCGGTTCGACGCGATCGCCTGCAAAATCCCCCGATCCTGCGGCACTGCAGAAGGTGCAGCCGCCATGTGCGACTGTGCCATCACGGTTCGGACAGTCGAAACCGCCGTCAAGCGCAACTTTGAAAACTTTATGGCCAAAGTGATGGCGTAAATGGTAATTCCAAGTATGATATCGTTTGTTATCCGTTGCATATATAAACGGGTTTGCTTGATCCATATCAGCAACCTCCTACGTGTAATAAAGCGCAACCTATATTATACAACATTCCGGAGAATAGGTCTTTTTCTTAAAAAAGAAGCGTATAATGTATCTTGAAGGTTAATTTTAGATAGTTAAACAGGTGTGTTCGTTTATCTAAATTGAGTCGGGAGCTGGTGAATATGACCGTTCAAGTAGAAGAAGTCATAAATCAAATGAAAAAGAAATTAGCAGAAAATAACCAGGTGCTAGAAGTCAATGATGATGGGACTGTGTTCAATGCAACGTGTACCTTCAATTCTCCTGCCTCGGACGAACAAATCCTCGCTTTTGAGGAAAAGACCGGTTTGCTGCTGCCAGATGAATATAAAGCATTTTTGAAGATAACGAATGGGTGCCGCCTGTTCGATCATGTTGAATCCGGGGGCGAAAATGATTTATACAGCCTTGAGGATATCATAAATTACACGTATGAAGAAGATTATGAAGGCTGTTATAAGGTGGCCTGCATTTATCAAGATAATATTGTGATCCATGGAAATGACGTGGCCAAAGGCAAGCAGGATTATATCATGGTAAAAGGTCATATCGATGATTTCGATGAAAGCAAGCCGCTTCATATGGGTTTCGCGGAGTGGCTGGAGCAGTTCATTTCCCATCAAGGGGTAAAGTTCTGGGATAAGTGAAAAAAAATGATAATCCTCCCGTTCTTAGTTCAAACTAATTGTGATGATGTAATGTCATCCAAACGAACGTGAAGGAGAGGGTTTGAAATGGCAACTAGACAATCCGTTGGTCAGTTATTGGAGCAATGCGAAGGGGCTCTCCGATTTGCAGATTATGAATATAACGAAGCATCAAGGCTGGGCCATTACAGTGATGAGGAATTCCAGAAGTCACAGCTTTATATCGAAGAGGCTTTGACAAATTTGGACAAAATGTATGGAAGTGCGGATGCCCAGCAACGGGATATGCTTCAAAGGATGCAACAGCAATTGAATGATATAAAGAATGATATGATTTTATTGCGTCATTAAAGGTGTATGTGGGGGCTATGGAAGCATAGCTCCCTTTTCCAATGTGCACGATTTTGAATGGTGATGCATATATAATGAAAAACCTGGAGATAATGTTGGTGACCGGCTATTGCAATTATCGGTAAAATTGACTAGAATGAAATAAAATCAAATATTCTTATAAAGACTATGAAGAGAAGTAGTAGCAATTAGAACCAGTTTAGAGAGTTGACGGATGGTGCAAGTCAACCTGGATTGATTGTGAACTCGTCTTGGAGTCACAGGTGTGAAGCGATAGTAATGCCTGGCGTCCAATCCACGTTACGGAACTTTTAAGCTGGGCGATTGTTTGTTGTCGCCAATGTGGGTGGTACCGCGGGAAGATATACATAATCCTCTCGTCCCAATTTGGGATGAGGGGTTTTTTATTGTTTTTTTTATACGGAAAATAGGAGGAAGTCTAATGAGTTTTGAACATAGAAGCATAGAAACGAAATGGCAGCAATATTGGGAAGCGAACAAAACGTTTAAAACGGGAGAAGATAGCGGCAAACGTAAATTCTACGCGCTGGATATGTTCCCCTATCCATCTGGAGCGGGTCTTCACGTTGGACATCCGGAAGGTTACACGGCGAGTGATATTCTGGCACGGATGAAACGGGCGCAAGGGTACAATGTGCTCCATCCAATCGGCTGGGATGCATTCGGTCTTCCAGCAGAGCAGTACGCAATCGATACCGGGAATGACCCGGCTGAATTCACGGAACACAACATCAACACGTTCCGCCGCCAAATCAAGGCGCTTGGTTTCTCTTATGACTGGGATCGTGAAATCAATACGACGGATCCGGAATATTATAAATGGACACAATGGATTTTCTTGAAATTATACGAAAAAGGCCTTGCCTATATCGATGAAGTCGCTGTGAACTGGTGCCCGGCACTTGGTACGGTTTTAGCGAATGAAGAAGTCATCGATGGGAAAAGTGAACGTGGCGGACATCCGGTCGAACGCCGTCCAATGAAGCAGTGGATGTTGCGCATCACGGCTTATGCCGACCGTCTGATCGACGATTTGGATGATGTGGATTGGCCAGAAAACATCAAGGATATGCAACGTAACTGGATCGGCCGTTCTGAAGGAGCTGAAGTCACGTTCACGATCGATGGATTCGATGAATCATTCACGGTGTTCACGACACGTCCGGATACATTATTCGGTGCAAGCTATGCGGTTCTTGCTCCAGAGCATCCTTTCGTGGATAAGATCACGACATCCGAACAACGTGCTGCCGTTGACGCTTATTTAGACGAAGTGAAACATAAAAGTGACCTGGAAAGAACGGACCTTGCAAAAGATAAATCAGGCGTGTTCACGGGTGCTTATGCAATCAATCCGGTCAATGGCGAAAAGATGCCGATCTGGATTGCCGATTACGTATTGATCAGCTATGGAACGGGTGCAATCATGGCGGTTCCTGCTCATGATGAACGTGATTATGAATTCGCAGTCAAATTCGACTTACCAATCAAAGAAGTCGTAGCTGGTGGAGATGTGACGAAAGAAGCCTATACGGGCGACGGGCTTCATGTGAACTCCGGATTCCTGGATGGAATGAATAAAGAAGAAGGCATCACGGCCATGATTAAATGGTTGGAAGAAAAAGCGATCGGTACGAAAAAAATCACGTACCGCCTTCGCGACTGGTTGTTCAGCCGCCAACGTTACTGGGGTGAGCCAATTCCAATCATCCATTGGGAAGATGGCACCATGTCAGCACTTAAGGAAGAAGAGCTTCCATTACTTCTACCTAAGGCAACGGACATCAAGCCTTCAGGAACGGGTGAATCACCACTTGCGAACATCACGGATTGGGTGAATGTAGTTGACGAAAACGGACGTAAAGGCCGTCGTGAGACGAATACCATGCCACAATGGGCAGGTAGTAGCTGGTACTTCCTTCGTTATATCGATCCGGACAATACGGAAGCTCTTGCCGATCCGGAAAAATTGAAAGAATGGATGCCGGTCGACATTTATATCGGTGGTGCCGAGCATGCCGTGCTTCACTTATTGTACGCGCGCTTCTGGCATAAATTCTTGTATGACATCGGTGTCGTACCAACGAAGGAACCGTTCCAAAACTTATTCAACCAAGGGATGATCCTTGGCGAGAACAATGAAAAAATGAGTAAATCAAAAGGGAATGTCGTGAACCCTGACGACATCGTCGAAAGCCATGGGGCGGATACACTTCGCATGTACGAAATGTTCATGGGGCCATTGGATGCATCCATTGCCTGGTCGACAAACGGATTGGACGGTTCACGCCGCTTCCTGGATCGCGTCTGGCGTCTACTTGTCAATGATGATGGCACGATGACGGATAAATTGGTCGAAACGGATGACAGTGGCAAGCTTGAAAGAGTGTATCACCAAACTGTCAAAAAAGTGACCGAGAACTATGAAGAATTGAAATTCAATACGGCGATTTCACAGTTGATGGTCTTCATCAACGATGCCTACAAAGCGGAAGCACTTCCGAAGGAATATATCGAAGGCTTCGTGAAATTGCTAGCACCGGCTGCACCGCATATCTCAGAAGAACTTTGGTCTAAGCTGGGTCATTCTGAAAGCATCGCTTACGGAACGTGGCCTGCGTTCGACGAAGCGAAGCTCGTCGATAACGAAGTGGAGATCGTCATTCAAATCAACGGTAAAGTCAAAGCCAAACTGATGGTGCCGACTGATACGACAAAAGAAAAACTAGAAGAAATCGCGATGGGCGAAGACGCCATCAAAGAACAGATCGATGGCAAAACCATCCGCAAAGTCATTGCCGTACCTGGCAAATTGGTCAATATCGTCGCAAACTAACCATCAAAAGAGCTGTCCCGCATATTGGCCGGGGCAGCTCTTTTTTTGTGTTGCCCTGGAAAGGGACATTCGTCGATTTATAAATATTAGGACCATATTGTGATATGTATTTTTATGGTAATATGTAATGAAAAACCAAGGAGCAACTATGGAAAACGTTCATAACGTGGAGTTAAAACATTTTTCGAATGAATATTTGGATGTATTAAATTCCTTTGAACTTCCTGAAGAACAAGGGCAGTTCACAGCATTACCATGCAAGATTTTAGAGTTGAAAGAAGGACAACATCGTATTGTTATTTTATGTGAGGATGAGCCTGTAGGCTTCTTTTTATTACATTCAACGGAACGAGTTAAGGCGTACTCGGATAATCCGAAAGCGATGCTCTTAACTGCATTATCTGTTAACCATGCAAAGCAAGGAAAAGGTTATGCTAAACAAGCGATGCTCTTACTAAGTGATTTTGTTAAAACTGAATTTCCTTACTGTGATGAAATCGTTTTAGTTGTTAATCATAAAAATGTTCCTGCTCAGCGACTGTATGCAAAAGTAGGTTTTACTGATACAGGTAAGAGAAAAATCGGTCCGATTGGCGAACAGTTTGTCATGCATTTATCGGTGAAGAATACGTAACTCTTCTAACTTTCCCGAGCTAACCTGTAATAGAGAGATAGAATGAATCGGTCAATAATCGAGCGTTTTAATTGAATCGGAAAAAAAGGGATCTTCGCTGAAGATTCTTTTTTTTTTTTGCTAATGATGGTTGATTATGTACCTAAGAATAAGGCTTCCCAAAACGCAGATGAAGAAAGTGGAAGAAGCAAGATTCGAGATTCGGACACATATGGGTGATATGGGCGGAATCCTAAGTGAATGGGGAAGAAATAGTAGGAAAACCCTGTTCTAATAAAAAGCAGAATAGCTAGATTCAAAGATACGTATTAGTGCAAAATGCCTGTTTATTCCTTGGAGTCTACCATTCTCAAGTTATTGCCAAAAAAATGGTTGATAATATTTAACAGTGTGATAATTTGGTATAGTAAAGCATTTTTAGCAAATTTAGGAGGGTAACTATTGAACGTTAAAAAGGTAAGTCGATTTACGGTATGTGTACTTATATTTTCACTTGTTTTTGGCATGTTGATTCCACAAAGATCCCAGGCTGCGACAGATTCATCAAAAATCATACAAGCAGCTTCCATTAAAAGTGGGGAAACGGTTGAAGGCACTTTTGACAAGCCTGAGACCCATTGGCTCCAGATCACCCCAACGAAAGATGATACTAATCAGTTTTCCCATGTTGAGTTCGATGTAGAATCGGACGATTATCTTAATATTTCAGTCTATCCTACTTTAGAAAAAGCAGAGAAAGATGAAACGTATGATAACTACCGGGCAACTAGCGGCCCTGAAGAAAAGGCCGTCATCGACTTCCCGTTCGGTTGGGAAGGAAGCTATTATGTGAAAATAGAGTATTTCGGTGAAGTGGATGAAGAGGGCCTATCATTACCGGAATCGGAGAATAAGACGGCTTACAAAATACATGCACAATCCGTTAAATTGCCTCCTTCCGCAACATCGGACGAACTTGGAATGGATTCATGCCCAGTGGAGTTAAGCGCTGTAGGAAAATCCACGGGTAAAAACCTATTGAGTGAAATTCGCAAGTTCAGAGATGGAGTTCTTTCCAAGTCAGAGGAAGGACGCGCCCTATCTTCCTTGTATTATAAGGCTGCACCGTTCTTGGTCCTTGATATGGCCGGCAGCAAGAGCAAAAGAGACAATGTATACAACAATCTAGTAATCCTTCAACCTCTAATTGCGGACCTTAATGAAAATGGGGAAAGCAGTACGGCAGTCATTTCAAATAAGCAGCAACAAGCGATTAAAGAATTGTTCGATGTGACGGTCGATGCCGTCCCAGCTTCACTGAAAAAAGAAATGAACGGCATTGCGGATAAGATCGGCATCAATAACCTTGCAGGCGAGCGCGTTGTCGATATCGCAAGCAAAGCGGGTTATAAGCTACCGGCTTCCAAAAGCATCACGAGCAAGTATATCGTCAAGATGAAACCGGGTAAAAAACTGACTTCGGTTCAAACCAAGGTACAAAGCTATGGAACGTTCTCGACCTTCAAAAAACAAGATGTCATCCTCGATGATACATATGTGGTGGAGTTAAAGGGAACGGGCAAGATGAGCGCAACGGCCCTTACACAGGTTGAAAACCTCTCGGATGTAGAGTATATCGAGCCGGTTAAAACGTATAAAGCCCTTTCGAATGATATTCAATCACCGTATCAATGGTCCTTGAACAATGAAGGGCGTGAAGTGAGTAAAAAAGGCGCTGACATCCATAATGACGAATTGCAGAAACTTATTAAGCATCGCGATCTGAAAGAGACATTGGTTGCGGTAATCGATACAGGCGTCGATAATACGCTCGCGGATTTAAAAGACAAAGTCAATATGGGACAAGGCAAGAACTTCATCGATCAGAAAGTGGACGCAATCGATGATAATGGACATGGTACACATGTTTCAGGCATCATCGCAGCCCAGTCGAATAATGGATATTCCATGGAGGGAATCAATCCATTGGCCAAAATCCTTCCGGTCAAGGTCCTTGATTCTTCAGGAGCAGGGGACACGGAAAAAATTGCAGCCGGAATCATTTATGCGGCAGACAAGGGAGCAAAGGTCATTAACTTAAGTTTGGGCGGGTCTTATAGCCGGACCATCGAGTACGCCCTGAATTACGCAGCATCCAAAGGTGTCGTGATCGTGGCCGCAAGCGGGAATGAAGCCAGCATGCTTTCTTATCCGGCTTCTTCTAAATATGTAATATCCGTCGGGGCAACCAATGCCTATGATATCGTTTCGGATTATTCCAACTTTGGCCCGACACTTGATTTGGTGGCACCTGGAACAGGGATCCCAAGTCTTATGCCAAACGGAAATGTCACGTTAATGGATGGGACATCGATGGCAACACCACATGTCGCAGCAGTTGCCGCGTTATTACTATCCGGTAATCCAGGATTGAAAATAAATGACGTACGCACCATCCTTCATGAAACATCCGATTACATTGCCTTCAAGGAAGAAGACAATGAAGGAATGGATCAGGATTATACAGATGAAGGAGAGCCGATAGCACCAGCCGTCGACAGGGATTATGTTTCAGGATTTGGAAGGCTGAATGGCTTTAGTGCACTTAGTAAAGTGGACCTGAAAGCTGCAGTGAACCCGATTCTTGATAATCAAACGAAGCTGACAGGAACGGCAAAAGCAGGTTCAAAAGTGGAAGTGAAAAACGGAAGCAAAACAATCGGAACAGCGGTGACTTCAGCCAAAGGTACGTTCAGTGTTGCAATTCCAGTTCAAAAGGCCGATCAACGCCTAAACGTCGTGATTTCGGATTCTTCTAAAGTCGCTGTCTCTTCAATCAAGCTGTTTGTGAAGAAGGGGGAAACTCCTAAAGCACCTACTGTGAAGGCAGTAAGTGACAAAGATACGTTTGTAACAGGAAAAGCAACGGCGGGAATCGCGATTTCCATCAAGAATAGCGCCAAAAAAGTAATCGGCAAAGGCAACGCAGACAGCAAAGGGAATTACAAAGTAAAAATCAGTAAACAAAAAGCAGGGACAAAACTCTCCATCACAGCTACTGACGCGGCGAAACGGGAAAGTAAAGCAGCGAAAGTGACTGTATTGGACAAAACGGCACCAAGTGCACCAAAAGTCGACAAAGTAACGGACAAATCAAAAAAAGTAACCGGTAAAGCGGAAGTGGGATCGACGGTTACGGTCAAGTACAAAGATAAGAAGATCGGATCGGCCAAAGCTGATAACAAAGGGAAATATACCGTGAAAATCAGCAAGAAAAAAGCAGGTTCGACCTTGTCCGTTACAGCGAAAGATAAAGCGGGCAATACAGGCAAAGCTACGAAAGTGACTGTGAAGAAATATAAAAAGTAAAATGTTAACTGAAACGGCATGTCCCCTTGTTTGAAATAACTAACAAGGGACATGCCGTTTTTTTCTTGAACCTCTAATAGGATGACGACAAAAAAGCCTATCAAAATAGTTTTGATAGGCTTTCATTATGTACACGATAAACTAGAAATTAATAGAAAGAGAATCTTTCAATTCCTGTAACAGTTCAGGGTGCTTCGCAATCGAAACATAGGTTTTTTCCTGATCTTCCTTTGACTTGTTCGATAAGTCCGTCTTCACTAACATGACTTGCCCATCTTCAAAGAAAAATACACTAAATTTGTTGTTTTCGTCCTTGAATAATTCAAAAAAATATGTGGTTTCTTCTAAGGTGGCCATGGAGTAATCTAGTAGTTCCGCTGCGTCATTATTCTTTTTCACTTCAATCTTATCCATTTTGTCAATGAAGGTCCTGATATCTTTCTGTTCTGTCATGACTTTATGATAGTCTTCAGGATCAAGACTGGGATCATTCTGATTTGAAAGTAGTGCGGAAAGCTTTTTATAGCTTTCTTGATTCGGTATGTCTAGCTTGACGGATTTCGTATTCTCTTCGGTTTTTTCGTCAGGCTGTTTTTTTTCTTCCGTTTTGTTCTCTGTCGTATTTTCGGTTTGTTCTTTAGTTACGGTTTCCTCATTTTCTGAAGCACAGGCACTTAAGAATAGAGAAAGGCCGATACAAAAGAAAATCATTTTAAACAATCTCATGGTTTAATCCCCTCCGGCTTATTATTCTACCATATAAAGGGTTATATTACATATTTATCTTATTTGGTGTTTAGGGAAAATAAAAAGGTAAGTGGAGGCGATCGATTTCCACTTACCTTTTTTCGTTCATAATTGGGACAAAGCTTTTTTGGCCGTCTTCACGTCGTTTTGGAGAAGCTGGTTGAAATCATAAGCTGGATAGAGATCTCTTTCATATAGATAGTTGAAAATTCTTGCGTGATTATCGATGGCCCCATTTAATTGCTTTTTAAAGACCTTCCGTAGTGAGGGGGTGGCCGTTTCAGTTATAGCAGTCGCATAATTTTTGATGGAGGATTTGGCTAGCCCGAGTAGATCCCCGGCAGCCATTGCCGATGCATCATCTCTTATTTCATCCCCTTGCATTATTTCTCCCATACGATCGTCCTCTTCCCGATTGGCATCAGGCGTTAACGGATAAAACTGCAACAACTCCATGATGTTTTGCGTAAGCGAATTGATCATGTGTTTGTAGTGTGTTTTTAAAACCGGGTCTTTTATTTCTGGATAGGCTTTTTTTAATTTCATAAGGGCATTGGACTGTGAAGCTACCAATTCATGAAGCTCAAGTGTTTCATGCCAAGCAAGATGTGAATGTGTGGGTGTCATGTTAATACCTCCTGAACATATTGTCTCGATACAGTATTCAAGAGGTGGGCATTTCGGAAGTTATCCCATTATTGAGAATATATCATTGGTATTGCTCCAACCTTGCAAAGAATTTTTTAACAAACTCGTAAAATACCTTTTCTGATGGGGCAAGTTCTCGATTTCTTGGAGAGATGATACCGACTGTCCGTTTGACTGAAGGTGTTTCAATGGGAATTTTGACGGTCATCCTCGGAACGATTTCATAGAAGGTGCTATCAGGCAGGAGGCTGACCCCGATTCCAGCGGACACAAGCCCTTTTATGGAATCCATGTCTTCCCCTTCCGAAGCGATGTTCGGCGTGAAGCCGGCCTGCTTACAAGCCTCGATGGCAAGGGTGTTCAAGACGTAACCTTTGGGGAACAGCACAAAAGGATCATTCCGCAGGTCGCTTAGGCGCAGGCTCTTTCTTTCAGCCAGCGGATGGGTGATGGGAAGTAGGGCAGACACGTTTTCGGTGAATAAGATATGGCCGTCGATATCAGGATCTTTCGTAGGGACCGGCCCTAGGAAGGCCAAACCGATTTCACGGTTTTTCACGGCATCCATTAAGTAGGAGTAGGAACCTTGTTTCAAATGAAATGAGATGTTCGGCTGTTCATCTTTAAAAGCGGAAATGACAGTCGGCAACAAATAGGTGGAGAGGCTTGTCGGGAACCCGATTTTGATCATCCCATGTTCCGGATCCAGGAATTCCTCGATTTGATATTTGGCATATTCGATGGATTTTATCGCCGTTTTGGCATGAACTAAAAATATTTTTCCGATGGGCGTTAATTGGATGTTCCGGCCGATTTTTTCGAATAACGTGACGCCGAGTTCTTCTTCCAGTCTAGCAATCTGGCGGCTGATGGCCGATTGGGCAATATGTAGGTGTTCGGCGGCTTCAGAGACGTGTTCCCTCTCCGCAACCTCGACGAAATAACGCAATTGACGTAGTTCCATTTACTCATCTCCTTCCACCTATCTCAAAGTGAGATAGATTTTGGCTTAATTATATATTGTTTATATTGATTTGAAAACCTAGAATAATATGTAAGTGACATAACGGTGTAAGAAATAAGAGGGGGGAAAACGTATGACATACAATCAATTACCAAAAGCACAAGGTCTTTACCGTCCGGAATTTGAACATGATGCATGTGGGATCGGTTTATACGCTCATTTAAAGGGGCTAGCTACACATGATATCGTCAAGCAAGGACTGCAGATGCTGTGCCAATTAGACCACCGCGGTGGACAAGGGAGCGATCCTCTAACAGGGGATGGAGCAGGATTGATGGTGCAAATTCCTGATAAGTATTTCAAGCTGACTTGCCCGGAAATGAATTTGCCGGCAAAAGGACGCTATGGTGTGGGCATGCTCTTTTTTTCCAACGATGATGCTGAACGAAATGAGATTGAAGCGCGTCTGAATTCATTAATCGAACAAGAGGGTCAAACGCTTCTAGGCTGGAGAACGGTTCCTGTGGATGCAGGTAAATTAGGGGACGTCGGCAAAGAAACATGCCCGACGATCCGACAGGTGTTCATCGGGGCAAGTGATGACGTTACAGAAGACTTGGCTTTCGAACGCAAATTATTCATCATCAGGAAACAGGCTGAAAACTGGGCAAGGGAACGTGGAAACCGTTTTTATTTTGCGAGTCTTTCCAGCGCGACGATCGTTTACAAGGGATTGCTGACACCGGAACAAGTCGATGCATTTTATCTTGATTTGCAGCATGAAGATTTTTTGTCCGCTTTCGCTTTAGTGCATTCCCGCTTTAGTACCAACACCTTCCCTAGCTGGGAACGGGCCCATCCAAACCGCTACTTGATCCATAATGGGGAGATCAATACGCTTCGGGGCAATGTTAACTGGATGAAAGCGCGTGAACAGCAGTTCGTCTCGGAAGCTTTCGGTGATGATTTACAAAAGGTCCTTCCTATCTTGGATACGGATGGAAGCGACTCATCCATTTTGGATAACGCCCTTGAATTCTTCGTCCTGGCAGGCCGCAAGCCGGCGCATGCAGCGATGATGCTGATTCCTGAACCATGGACGGAAAATCCGCATATGACCAAGGAAAAGAAAGCCTTTTACGAATACCACAGCATGTTGATGGAGCCTTGGGATGGTCCGACGGCGATTTCGTTCACGAATGGGAAACAAATCGGGGCGATCCTAGACCGTAACGGATTAAGACCTGCCCGTTATTATGTGACCAAAGATGACTACATCATTTTCTCCTCTGAAGTCGGGGTAATCGAAGTCGAGCCGGAAAATGTATTATATAAAGAGCGTTTAAGCCCAGGCAGGATGCTTTTACTTGATTTAGAGGAAGGCCGCATCATCTCGGATGAAGAAATCAAATCCGAAATGGCGAACGAACAACCGTATCAAAAGTGGCTGGACGAACAGATTGTGCAGTTGACGGACGAAGTTCAGCCGGTCGATGAGGAACCTCTATCCGATTTGGTTTTCCGTCAGAAAGCGTTCGGCTATACGTATGAAGACGTACAAAAATACTTGTTGCCGGTCATTAAGGAAGGAAAAGACCCACTTGGCTCGATGGGGAACGATATTCCGTTGGCGGTATTGGCCGATGGTCCGCAATCGCTTTTCAATTACTTCAAGCAATCCTTTGCCCAGGTGACCAACCCACCAATCGATTCGCTTCGTGAACAAATCGTTACGTCAACGATGACGTTTCTAGGGGCAGAAGGCGACTTACTGAATCCGAATGAAAAGAATAGCCATCGCATTCAATTGGATACACCGATATTGACGCCAGGCCATATGAATCAGCTTAAAGAAAATAACTACCCGGAATTCAAAAGTAGGGTCATCGAGACTTTATTTTCTGAAGATTTGGAACTTGAATTAAATCGAATATGCCGGGAAGCGGAACAAGCGATAACGGAAGGCGTCAGCCTCCTGATTTTATCCGATAAGAACATGAGCGAAGACCGTGCTGCGATTCCTCCATTATTGGCGGCCAGTGCCCTTCACCAAGAGCTTATTCGTCATGGGAACCGGACGAAGGTCAGCATCATCGTCGAAACCGGAGAGGCAAGGGAGGTCCATCACTTTGCGGCTTTGATTGGATATGGGGTGGATGCCATTTATCCGTATCTTGCTTTTGAAACGTATAAGCAGGCAGTCGCAGACGGCAGTTTAACGATCAGTTACGAGAAAACGGTCAGCAAATATGTGAAAGCCGTGACGGAAGGCATCGTCAAGATCATGTCGAAGATGGGAATTTCCACGGTCCAAAGTTACCGTGGTGCCCAAATTTTCGAAGCGGTCGGAATTAGTGCGAATGTGATTGAACGCTATTTCAGCGGTACGGCTTCACAGCTTAGCGGGATCGAGTTAGAGACCATTGCAGAAGAAGCATTGATCCGTCACCAACGGGCTGTCGTCGATCTTTCCAACCAGACGCTTGAAGCGGGCAGTGATTTTCAATATCGGGCAAATGGTCAGCATCATGCGTTCAACCCGAAAACGATTCATACGTTGCAATGGGCGTGCCGAAAAGGTGATTACAGCCTATTTAAGCAATATTCCCAGTTGGCGAATGAAGAGAGACTTGGATTCTTGCGGAATTTATTCTCATTCCATCAAAAGAACCAAAGTATCTCCATAGATGAAGTGGAATCCGTGGAATCCATCGTGCGCCGCTTCAAAACAGGGGCCATGTCATTTGGGTCGTTAAGTCAGGAAGCCCATGAAACCTTGGCGATTGCGATGAACCGTTTAGGCGGAAAAAGTAATAGTGGAGAAGGCGGGGAACATCCGAATCGGTATGAAATCGATGAAAACGGTGATAGCCGCCGCAGTGGAATCAAGCAGATTGCATCCGGTCGTTTTGGTGTGAAAAGCCATTATCTCGTGAATGCCGATGAGCTTCAAATTAAGATGGCACAAGGAGCGAAACCGGGTGAAGGCGGGCAATTGCCTGGGAATAAGGTATACCCTTGGGTGGCGGAAGTTCGTGGATCCACGCCAGGTGTCGGCCTGATTTCACCACCGCCCCATCATGATATTTATTCGATTGAAGATTTGGCGCAATTGATCCATGATTTGAAGAATGCCAATCGTGAGGCTAGGATCAGCGTCAAGCTGGTATCGAAAGCGGGAGTCGGTACGATTGCCGCAGGTGTTGCCAAAGGAGCTGCCGATGTGATCGTGATCAGCGGGTATGACGGTGGAACGGGTGCCTCGCCTAAAACGAGCATCAAGCATACTGGTCTTCCGTGGGAGCTAGGCCTTGCCGAAGCCCATCAGACCTTGATGCTGAACGGTCTACGTAGTCGAGTCGTCCTTGAAACGGACGGAAAGCTGATGACTGGCCGTGACGTGGTCATGGCGGCGATCCTTGGTGCCGAAGAGTTCGGTTTCGCAACCGCTCCACTAGTCGTACTTGGTTGTGTGATGATGCGCGCGTGCCACTTGGATACATGTCCAGTAGGTGTAGCTACACAAAACCCTGAGCTACGGAGCAAATTTGCCGGAGATCCGGATCATGTCGTGAATTTCATGCGTTTCATTGCAGAGGAAGTTCGTGAAACGATGGCTGAATTAGGGTTCAAAACGGTTGACGAAATGGTTGGCCGTACGGATGTTCTACAGGTGAGCCAGCGGGCCAAGGCTCATTGGAAAACGAAACACCTGGACTTATCGACCCTTCTTTTCCAACCGGAAGGAATCCGTACGTTCCAGCATCCGCAAAATCATAAAATCGAAGAATCCTTGGATGTCAGGGAAATCCTCCCTGCTGTACAGCCTGCCCTTGAGGACCAAACTCAAGTGGACGCAAGTTTCCCAATCACAAACGTGAATCGCGTGGTTGGAACGATCGTCGGCAGTGAAGTTTCCAAACGATATGGTGAGGAAGGACTGCCGGAAGATACGATCACCCTTCGCTTCACGGGATCAGCCGGTCAAAGCTTCGGTGCCTTCATACCGAAGGGGATGTCGATGTATTTGACAGGTGATGTCAATGACTATATCGGTAAAGGATTATCAGGAGGGAAATTGGTCGTCACATCTCCACCTGGAAATCAGATGGAAGCGGGCGATAATGTGATTGCCGGGAATATTGCCCTATATGGTGCCACAAGCGGGGAAGCATACATCAACGGACGTGCCGGTGAGCGTTTTGCGGTCCGGAATAGCGGCGTACATGTCGTCGTCGAGGGAATTGGCGACCATGGTTGCGAGTATATGACAGGCGGTCGTGTCGTGATTCTGGGGGATGTCGGGAAAAACTTTGCAGCCGGTATGTCAGGCGGTATTGCCTATGTACTTGCAGACGAAGTGGAAGCATTCAAAGCCTTGTGTAACCCAGAAATGATCGAATTCGAAACGCTTGACGACATAAAAGATAGTAATGAAGTAAAAGAATTGATTTCGAACCACCTGCATTATACAGAGAGTGCGAAAGCCTCCTATGTGCTGGAGAACTGGAACGATCTTGTGAAAAGGTTCGTTAAAGTCATTCCGAAGGATTACAAGCGGATGATGAATAGCATCGAGGAACATAAGCAAGCTGGTCTATCGAAAGAAGAAGCCTTCATGAGTGCGTTTCAGGCTAATGCGATCCAAGGTAAAAAATCCACCAAACAAGCTGTGATGCTGTAAGGAAGGGGAGAGTCAAATGGGAAAAGCAACAGGATTTATGGAATATCCGCGTGAAAAGCCAAGTGAACGGAATCCTCTAACAAGGTTAAGGGACTGGAGAGAATACTCCACTTCTTTCTCGGACGAAAAACTAAGCAGGCAGGGAGCACGGTGCATGGACTGTGCCACCCCTTTCTGTCATGTGGGCATGGAATTGAACCGGGTCACAACGGGTTGTCCGATTAACAATCTGATTCCGGAGTGGAATGATTTAGTGTACCGTGGCAGATGGAAGGAAGCGTTGGAGCGTTTAATGAAGACGAATAACTTCCCTGAGTTCACGGGCCGTGTCTGCCCGGCTCCTTGCGAAGGGTCGTGTACGGTAGCGATTAACGACCCGGCCGTTGCCATCAAAAGCATCGAACGCTCCATCATTGACAAGGGCTTCGAAAATGGCTGGATCACACCGCGCATTCCACAACAGCGGACCGGGAAGAAAATTGCCATCATCGGTTCCGGTCCTGCCGGATTGGCAAGTGCTGATCAGTTAAACCAAGCAGGCCATTCGGTAACGGTGTATGAGCGTTCTGACCGTGCCGGCGGTTTATTGACATATGGAATCCCGAACATGAAGCTGGAGAAAGATGTCGTCGCACGCCGGATCACTTTATTGAATCAAGAAGGCATCGATTTCGTCCTGAATACGGAAGTCGGGAAGGACATCACAAAAGAGGAACTGCAAAACCAATACGATGCCGTCATCCTCTGCACAGGTGCCCAGAAGCAACGCGAACTGGATATCGAAGGCCGTGAAGCAAAAGGCATTCACCTAGCGATGGATTACTTAACAACGGCGACGAAAAGCTTATTGGACTCCAACTTCGAAGATGGCAAGTTTTTAAATACGAAGGGTAAGGATGTCATCGTCATCGGTGGCGGCGATACAGGCTCCGATTGCGTTGCGACGGCCCTTCGCCAAGGATGTAACAGTGTCGTGCAATTCGGGAAACACCCAATCCTGCCGACTGCTCGTACGTCGGATAACATGTGGCCAGCCTATCCAAACGTATTTTCACTTGAGTATGCGTACGAAGAAGCGGAAGCGAAATTTGGCTCCGATCCACGTCAATACTCGATTCAAACGAAAAAGATCGTGGCTGATGAACAAGGCAACGTAAAGGAACTTCATACGATCCAAATGGAAAAAATTAAAGGGGAAGATGGCATCTATCTCTTTAAAGAAATTCCGGGCACGGAGAAAGTATGGCCGGCCCAATTCGTCTTCATTGCCATCGGATTCGAAGGAACAGAGCAACCGCTCCTCACTCAATTCGGGGTGGATACGGTCAATCAAAAGATCGATGCCGCCTATGGTGACTATAGAACGAATGTCGAAGGCGTTTTTGCTGCCGGAGATGCGAGAAGAGGGCAAAGCCTAATCGTCTGGGCCATCAATGAAGGCCGTGAAGTAGCGAGGGAAGTGAACAGCTACTTGATGGGTGCCACGGTATTGGCGTAAGAAGTGCGGTTTCTAGCACTTCTTTTAGACTGTAGCCACACTTGATGAAAAATGTGTTTGTTTATATGTGGTTTGTACAATGTGGACGTTGATTTCCACTTCAAGCACTCGCTTTCCGCGGGCGGTCGGGGAGCCTCCTCGGCTTCGCCTGCGGTGTCCCTCCTAGACGCGCATTTCCCGCAGGAGTCTCGTACCTTCCGTTCCAATCGACTTTGCATTATCATCAAGTAAAATCTATATATTCGAAGCGTAAAGAAACGATTGAGTATGTTTCGCGGGCAAAAGAGTATGGATTGGATTACTTTAAGGGACTTTTAAAAAAACAGGCGATGTTCTTTTGTCGATAAACTGTAAGAAGTGCTGTTTCTAGCACTTCTTTTTTTTAGGTTTTTTTTCTTTAATCTTAATGTACAGGTTTTATAAGGTCATTTAGTCTACTCATCTATAAGGCTGTTAACTATTTTTCGCTTAACTATATAGTAAAATTACAAAATGAACCTAAAATATGGTGATTTTTAAAAAAAGTTGTAACGAAACATGTAACCGAGGTATTAATACTAGGAAAGGCAAGAGAGAGAGGGCGTTATGAAGAAGCTTGAAGAAGAATACGAAGAAATCCAACCAAAAATTTATGCGTTTTTTTATGCCAAGACAGGAAATCAGGCAACTGCTCAAGATCTTTGCCACGACACCTTTTATGAGGCGTGTAAAAACATCGCATCATATAATGGCGATTCCACCTTATCAACTTGGATGTTTTCGATTGCAAATAATCTATTGAAGAAGTATTACCGCAAAAACAAATATCAGCTTGATTTAATGCAAAAACTTTCCATGGTGCCGGAAACGGAAATCCATTCATTAGAAGAGCTAGCAGAAATTAAGGAGGATACGAAAAATCTTTTGCATCATATTTCAAAATTGGAGGATTCAGAGAGGGAGATCGTACTACTGCGTATATACGGGGAGCTGAGTTTTGCAGATATTGGCGCATTAATCGGGAAATCTGAAAATTATGCGCGAGTATCCTTTCACCGCTTGAAATTGAGAATTCAAAAAACAATGGAGGAGACTTTATGAACACAAAATGTTCGGTGACGCAAGATTTACTACCTTTATACGAAGAGGAATTATTGCAACGGGAAACTCAACGGTTTGTTGAGGAACATTTGCAAAGCTGCCAAGAATGTCGGCAGATAGCAGAACAATCACAGATTCCATTGCCCGCGGAAGTAATACCGGGCGGTGCTTCTAAAAAAATGATGCGGAATATAACCTTGAAATTGACGACAATACAGATTTTCTTTGTAGCCATTGCCTTTATATTGGCAATGAGTACGACCATTATGAATGACAATAGTGGCTTTATTCTGACCTACGCCATTTTAGGTACGGTCACGTATCTGTTCTACCGATCAGTCCTCATTGCCATCCTGCTTGCGGGTGTACCGAATTTCATATGGAATTGCCTGTTATATATGACGGATTGGTTCGGTGAGTTTTATGCTCAAAGTTTTTCGGAAGCTCTTCTGATAGCACTGACTTCCTTAATTGTCCACCTGCTGTTAACTTTTGTAGGAATCATCATCGGCTTTTGCATTCTTAAAGTAAGAGAGGAGCATTAATTATGAAAAAGAAAATGATATACAGTGTGATTGCAATTTTATTAATTGCCGCCATAGTGTTCGCTTATATGCAAATGAGCGGAAATAAAACTGGTAAGTATAAAGCTAAGGAGAGCCTGGAGGAATTTTTAGAACAGACCTATCCCGACATGGACTATGAAATCAAGCGGTCGGTAGGGTATGGATGGACCGATGAAACGTATGAGTTCAATGTAGTGGTAAAGAATTCAAAAGCAGTTGAAACCACCTACCGGTTCTATGTCTCCGGCATCGAACCATATGAAGTGTATAGTGATACAATCCATGAATCCAAGATAGAGAAAGACGCATCCGAAAAGCTAAGTGCTGAGGCAGAACAGTATATTCTAACGCTCCTCCAGGAAAAAATCCCGCAAGTCGATTCTGTGGATACCGATGTGGAAGTATACAACGAAGTTACCGAGGAATGGACGCCGCAGATGAAAACGCCAAAGCCCCTTCACATTATGCTGGAAATGGAAAAAGGCGATGTAACAAAAGAACAGATGGTGCAGCAGTGCAAGATGATACAGGAGCTATTGAATGACGAATCGATCGATTATGATACTACCGAGGTGGGATATCGAAGTATGGTGAACGGAGAAGAAAATTATGAGTATGTTAGTTTTACTCCAGGCAAGGAATTGACCATAAATGATTTGAATTAAAAACGAATAAGCCTTTCACTTAAATAATTTCTATGGACCGCATCGTTTGTTAGCCGTAACTGCCAAGTTCGGTGTAGATTGATAAGTCAGGTGTGTCTAGAGCTAGTCGTTTTTTAGAAAAGGGGAATGCTGTATGATGACCTATCCTTTACAAGAATCCGATTATCCAGTAATCGAGGCTGCAAGGGAAAAGATCAAAGCGCTGTACGAGGAAGATAAGCACCATGTAGGGGCAGCGTTGAAGACAAAGTCGGGTAAAATTGTAGCTGCGGTACATATGGAAGCATATGTCGGCCGTATCACGGTGTGTGCTGAAGCCGTTGCGATTGGAAAGGCGATATCGGAAGGGGAAAAAGAGTTTGATACGATCGTGGCTGTGAAGCATCCCTATTCCGATGAAATCAATAGTGAGTTGAAGGTGGTCAGTCCTTGTGGGATGTGCCGGGAACTGATCTCGGATTATGCAGAGGATTGTTTTGTGATCATAGAGGTGGACGGGGAAACGGTTAAAACGAAAATCAGCGAGTTGATCCCTCTGAAATATACGAGGGGTTCGTAAAACAAGAGGCACATGCAAAAGGCAATCCTTCCTACCGAAGGGTTGCCTTTATTCCTTTATTTGATCCGCGAAATGAAGTCATCCAATTTATCCAATGTGGTGATATTCTGATTGCATTTCATACTATCGTTACAAATATAGTTTCCTTTTTTTATGAATGTGCCTTGAACGGTTCCTTTTGTTTCAGACATGAACATCCCGACTTTCTCAAAGCGGCTACATATCGCGCAAATCCCTTTTTTATGAGAAGGTTTGAATGTCCCATGCAGTCCAACCAGCTTATTATGCCGGGGGGCGATGATGAATTTCTTTCCTGAGCCAGTATCGTCCCATCCCAAGTAAGAAATCTCTCTTAAATCGATGGTTTCCATTTTGGGGGCCTTTAATTTCTTCGCCTTGGGAAATAACTTCTTGACCGTTTGCTCCGTTACTTCTTTAAAAGGGATGACATAGGGTTTGAGTTCCAAGAGAAAGGCTTCAGCATGGGCAGGATCCTTGATGGTGTCGATGGGGTCCAGAAGTTGCTTGTGCCTGTCATCCAGTTCATTGAATAATTTAAGCACTCTTTCTTTTGCAACGGACTTGACTGTATGAACGACATCTTTATCGTTGGCCGTTGCGTGTCCATTTATCAGTATCTGCGTTTGTAATGTAATGAAGTTATATTGTTCACTTTTGATAAAGGGTTCCATTTCCCCACTCCTGTTCATGTTCCTGTTGCTTTCATTTTACAGAATCCGCTTTTTGAATGAAAGGTGGAAAATGTTTAGGAAACAAATTTGGCATAGAAATAGCACTGATCTCTTTCATCAGTGCTGCGAGACAAGCTCTATTTGGAATAAATGATTTTTTTTATGGTTTCCGTTGAGAGAAAATGTTCTTCTGCTAATTGATGGATAGAGGTCCCGGTTTTAAAGGCATATTTAATCGAGGCATTTCGTTCATCGATCAATTTCCGGGATCCAGAACGTGTTCCCCATTTATGATGCGTTTGATCAGGTTTGGGAATATAGATGGTTTCCCCTTGCACATACTTTTGAATTTCCTGAATCAATGCCTCGGGTAAAACGGCTGTTGCTTTTACATACGTCATTTCTGCCAGCTCCTTATTTTTTGTTGCGAATGAAATAAGGGGCAAAGCCTGTTTATTAGAAATGATAAAAGATGGGCGATGTTCGTTTATTTTATTTCCACCCCATGCAAAGTATCGCCTCCACTATCAGGCTTTGCATGAGATGCTGCAGAAGGTGGCAAAACACATATCATTGCCATCATTACACCTCCTTATCGAATTCCCTTTATTATAAAATATCTCAAGCGCATTGCAAGGAAATTCCATTTTTGTCCTGGCGGTATGCGGATTGTTTGCTGTTGTTCTCTGTTCATGAAATAATTGGGTGAGAAAACCAATTATCCAGTATGGGGGCTGATTTTATATGAAAGTATTCGTAGTTGGAGCAAATGGGCAGATCGGGAAAAAGGTAGTTACGTTATTGAAAGAAAGTGAACATAGTGTACGGGCCATGATTCGAAAAGAGGAACAGAAGAAATCATTTGAACAAATCGGAGTCGAATCAGTGGTCGTCAGCTTGACGGGAACGGTGGAAGAGATTTCAGAAGCGGCGAAAGGGTGCGACGCCATCGTGTTTGCAGCAGGTTCCGGGGGCAACACAGGGGCTGATCAAACCTTATTGGTAGATCTTGACGGCGCAGTCAAGACAATCGAAGCGGCTGAAAATTTACAGGTGAAGCGGTTTATCATGGTCAGCGCTTTTCAGGCAAACAACCGGGAAAACTGGAGCGAAGCCATTAAACCGTATTATGTGGCCAAGCACTATGCCGATCGAGCACTGTTGCATAGCGATCTAACGTATACAATCATCCGGCCGGGCGGTCTCGTGAACGAACCGGGAACAGGCCAGGTGACGGCTGCCGAGAAACTGGAAAGGGGCACGATCCCGCGGGAGGATGTGGCCAAGACAATTGTGGCTGCCTTAACCGAGGAACATACCTATAACCGTTCCTTTGATTTGATTGCAGGGGAAACTCCAATTGCTGAAGCGTTGAATTCCATATAAGATAGGAAGAACGAATGAGCAGGGCCATCCTAAATGGATGGCCCTGCTTTTGCATTTATCAGGCCAGCTCTGGTTAACCAAACAAAAACATTATCGGCTACTGAAATAACGTTATTTTAGTCTTCAGAGTTCTTTTTCCTTGTATCGAAAGACCCACTATCATGCATGAAACTATTTTTATTTAGATAATAAGAAGCACTAAAATGATTTTTCGGAATAATTACTAAAATAGTTTTTGACAAACGTACCACTGCATTTTATAGTTAGGAGTGTTGTGTTGTGAGTTTGTACGAATCGGTACTTTGAATCGCAGACACTTCTCTTATCTAATGATTAGGAGAATTAGAACATTGGAGGTTTCGTAATGTCACAGAAAGCACCACTTTCTTTTACATTGGTTACAGGTTTAATGCTATTTGCTTTGTTTTTTGGGGCAGGTAATTTGATTTTTCCTGCCATGCTTGGTCAATCCTCTGGGACCAACTTATGGTCGGCTAACCTTGGATTCATCCTTACCGGAGTTGGATTGCCTTTTATCGGAATCCTGGCATTTGGTATTTCAGGTAAAAATGATGTGCAGTCACTGGTAAGCCGGGCGCATCCTATGTTCGGTTTGATTTTCACAATCGTTCTTTATCTATCGCTTGGACCATTATTCGCTCTTCCGCGAACCGGAAGCGTATCTTATGAAATAGGAATTAAGCCATTCCTTCCCGATGGAGTCGGTTTTTTACCTTTGTTGGTCTTCACCATCATCTACTTTGGCGTTGCTTGTCTCTTATCTATTAATCCCTCAAAAGTTTTGGATATTGTCGGAAAAATATTAACTCCATTATTATTAATTTTCATTGCCATCCTGATCATTGTGGCGATCATAAACCCAATGGGGGACATTCAAGCTCCTATAGCAGACTATTCTGATAATTCATTCTTTAAAGGGTTCAAAGAGGGCTATTTAACAATGGATACCCTGGCATCCTTTGCTTTTGGTATCATTGTGATCAATACCATCAAGGATAGGGGCATCACTTCCAAGAAGGAAATTCTGAAGTTCTGTACTAAAGCCGGTTTGATTGCCGCCTTCCTGTTAATGATCGTTTATACGTCATTAACATATGTAGGGGCAACTAGTGTGGAATTGCTTGGCCAGTTAGGGAATGGCGGAGACGTTCTTGCCCAAGTATCGAACCACTTTTTCGGTTCTGGAGGTGCCGTGTTATTAGGCCTGATTGTGATTGCCGCTTGTTTAACGACGAGCATCGGCCTGATTACGGCATGTTCTACTTACTTTAACAAGTTGTGGCCATCTGTATCCTATAAAATTTATGTGGTCATTTTTTCTGCATTCAGTGCAGCGGTGGCCAATGTAGGCCTAAGCAACTTAATCGAGTATACGGTGCCGGTATTGACGGCGCTCTATCCAGTAGCCATCGTCATCATCGCGTTGACATTTTTACATCCCCTTTTCAAAGGGAGATCGGAAGTGTATTTGGGAAGTCTTTTCCTTACCGTGATTTTCGGGATTTATGATGGACTCATTGCTTTCGGGATACCAAAGAACCCGGTTACTGAATTTTTGACTGAGAACCTGCCATTATTTAATGTAGGGGTAGGTTGGGTTATTCCTGCCATCGTTGGTGGGATAATCGGCTATATCGTAAGCCTGATAAAAGGGCAACCGGTAACGAATTAGAATGTAAGGCTAAAAATGATACGATTATGAATGAAAGGAGCTGTCTTTTTTGACGGCTCCTTTTTGATTAAATGCAGATGTTTGTCTTTACTGGAAAAGAACTTTAGAATGAGGAAAAAGGAGTGGAGTGAGATCGTGATGAATACGTTGCCAGAAAAAATAGCGAATATTTTACATACGAATAAGAAAAAACCTGTTCAATTTCAGGAGCTGATTTCCAAAGGTGGATATTTGCCACCCGAGATGGATTTGATGGTCGATGCGATTTCAGCGTTGAGCATGGGGAAAAACATTTTGTTAAAAGGTCCCACAGGGGCAGGGAAGACGAAGTTTGCGGAGACGTTATCCCATTTATTCAACCAGCCGATGTTCAGCGTCAACTGTTCGGTCGATTTGGATGCTGAGAGCTTGTTGGGCTTCAAGACTTTATCCTATAACGAGGGCAAACAGGAGATTGAATTCGTTCCGGGACCCGTGACAAATGCGATGAATCACGGAACTTTTCTCTATATTGATGAAATCAACATGGCGAAGCCTGAAACGTTGCCGTTGATCAATGGGGTGCTTGATTATAGAAGGACGATCACGAATCCATTTACGAATGAAATCGTCACGGCAAAAGAGGACTTCAATGTGATTGCGGCCATCAATGAAGGCTATGTCGGTACAGTGCCGTTGAATGAAGCGCTGAAAAACCGGTTCATCGTGATTGAGGTTCCCTATATTGAAGGAGAGCAGCTTAAGCAATTGATCGAAGCCAATACGAAACTGAAGGATGCACGGACCATTGAGCTGTTCGTCAAGCTATCGGGTGATTTGATTCATGCCGTGAATCAAGGGAAAGTGGCTGAGGATGCAGCATCGATCCGGGCACTGCTTGATGCGTGTGATCTCAGCGTACTGATCCCACCTAAGCGGGCGATTCTTCGTTCAATCGTGGATAAGCTTGATGAGGAACGGGAGCGGGAATTTGTGAAGAACTTGGCCGACACATTATTCTAACTAGGAGAATGCCGCATGAAGTATATTCGATTCAACGATTCAATTATTGATACGGCGCTTTTTTTGCAGCTTCAGGATTTATCGACGGTTTTATCCGGTATTCCTGAACTGGAATTTGAATACAACTATGGATCTTTCCTTGATTCTGTAAACAGTAAAGTCACGGCGAGTCATTTTTGGGAAAACGGCAACCGAGAGGTAAAGGCTGCAGGATTGAAGACGGATGTACTTCTCAGGACGATTGGGACCCTTCATCATTCGAGCGTGAAGGATTTACAGTCCTATCGGGAAGTCATCGAGGAAAGCGGGCTTCCAAAGTTTTCGGCAGAGCTGTTTACCTTATTCGAAGATGTACGACTTGAAGAATTGATCAAAAAAGAGCGCCCGGGAACAAAGAAGTGGTTTTCTATACGCGAGGCGTATCTTACGCAATACTTTGAAACGCAATCGGCTGCGAACGTAACGAGGAGCTTTGCACTTGATGAACTGTTCTGCCTGATTTATTTACTGCTTCATTCCGATCGTCCGGATCCGATTTTTCCACGAGCCAACGAACGCCAGGTGGAGGCATTGGAAAAAATCAAACCGTTGATTTATATGGTGTTTGAAGCAAGGAAAACGAGTGATATCACGAGGATATGCGAACAAATCGTCTTCCGTTTGAATGAAGAGTATCAAGATAGCATGAATGAGTATTTCATCTTCCCGGTCGCGAATGTGGAACAGTATACGGCCAACACGCTTTTCGATGAACTGACGCGAAACGATGAGCTGTCGAATGATGACACAGAAGATGTGGATGAAGAGGATAGCGAGTTCATCGATGAAAAGTTCTCGACATGGCACCGGGAGAATAAGAATGGCGAAAATCCTTCCACCTTCCTTCAGTTTGAACTGGAGCAGGGGACGAAAACCAGCATGCTAGGCGGCGGTGCACGGGAAGCGGAAGATGCTGACCAGGCGTTGGCCTCGATTCAAGGCTCTTCCGGTGAAAGTAAAGAAAAGGACTACAAGCAACAGGAGACACTCGAGAAAAAGCAAACGAAACCCGGGAAAAGCGGTGATTATCCTTTTGGCGAGGATAATAAAGATGCCGTCATGATAACCAAAGAGGCGAGGGCGTCAACAATCGATGAGGAAAAACGGTATCGAGAGTTCGTGGCCGACATCGAACCTTTCAAGCGGAAGCTTTCCAGCACCATCGAAAAGACGCTTGAAAATAAGAAGAATGCACCAAGAAGAGATTTGGCGTTCGGAAGGTTATCCAAGAAGTTGCTGCCACTCGTACTGGATGAAAACCCGAGGGTCTTTTATAAAAAGAACCAGGAGTCCAAGGAAATCGATGCCGTGTTCACACTTCTTGTCGATTGCTCGGCCTCGATGCACAATAAAATGGATGAAACGAAGCGTGGCATTGTCCTCTTTCATGAAGTGCTGAAGAAATTGAAAATCCCCCATTCAATCGTCGGATTTTGGGAAGACGCCAATGATGTGAAAGAAGGGTACCAACCGAACTATTTTCACGTGATTCACTCCCATTCCGATTCTCTTTACCAGAATGCCGGCGTGAAAATCATGCAGCTTGAACCTGAGGAAGATAATCGGGACGGTTACAGCATCCGCGTCGCCACTAAGGAATTGGAAAGAAGGCGGGAGAAGAATCGCTTTCTGCTCGTCTTCTCCGATGGCGAACCGGCTGCTGCACATTACGACCAGAATGGGATCGTCGATACGCATCTTGCCGTATCCGAAGCACGTAAAAAGGGAATCGATGTCATTGGCATGTTTCTAGCGGATGGAAGTATCGAGGAAAGCGAAGAACTGACGATGAAAAACATCTATGGCAAAGAAAGGCTGATGGTTCCCACTGTATCTGAATTGCCAGAGCACTTTACCCCGCTGTTGAAGAAACTGTTATTAAAGACCATTTGACGCCTGGAATTTTTGAGCACGCTTCTGTCTATTCATCATATTCTAGACTGTAACCTAGATGAGGAGTGACAGAGATGTACTACACAAGACAGAACTTTGGCGGATATGGAAACTTCGGGGGATTCCCGGGAGTTGGAGGATATGGTGTTCCAGGAGGGTTTGGTCAACCAGTTGGGTATCCGATGTTTGGTGGCATGGGTGGTCATCCGGGAATGGGCTTTCCAGGAGGATTTCCGATGCAACACGGTTATGGCGGACAGAATAGCTTTCCCATGCAGATGCCAGGTGGCATGGGCGGACATGGAGGAGCCTTCCATCCATACCCGATGCATGGCGGCATGGGCCAAGGCGGCGGATATCAGCAATAATGAAACAGGAAAAAGAGCTAGTGGAGGTCCTTGTATGACCTCTTCTAGCTCTTTTTTGGCTCTTTGATCAATGCTGTTTGTTCGGCAACCTTTTCTCTGGGTGTCCGTTCCCCTGACGGCGTTTATTATCCGCTTCTTTTTTTTGCTGTTCCTTGATCTTCTCAACAAATTCCTCAGAACGTTCCATGCATAAAACCTCCTCCGTTATATTCTTTTTTACTATAACCAGAACGACTATGATTCATGAGGAAATTGAGCCGGAATTTACCCTGTGTGGCGAGAACATCCATAACTTAACAAATTATCCTGTATCCTTTTCCGAACCTGGAGCGTCATTTATATAGAAGGGAAAGGGGATGAACATGAAAAAGAGAAATAGGACGCTCAGGGTCATACGGTCAATCCTATTATTTGTTGTGGCCATATCCTTGGCTTGGGTCGCTTTCCATACGGTCATGAAGGCCTATGAACAAAAGAAACACCCGGTATGGGGGCAAATGGTGGAAGTGGATGGAAAGGAGATGCATGTGTATACCAAAGGCGAGGGGGAGCATACGATTGTTCTATTAAGCGGTTTAGGAACGGCGGCGCCTGTCTTGGATTACGAACCATTGATTGACGAGATGGCAAAGGATAATAAAATCGTCGTAGTGGAGCCATTTGGCTATGGTTGGAGTGAGCTGACAGATAAGGAGAGGACCGTGGAAAATATCGTGGAGGAAATACGAACGGCCCTGAAAAAATCAAAGATAGAAGGTCCATACATATTGATGCCCCACTCCCTATCCGGAATCTATAGCATGTACTATGCCCATGAATATCCAAACGAGATCAAGGCCATTATCGGAGTGGATTTCACGTTACCGAAGGCATTGGAGTATTTTGAGGAGCCTGCTCCTAGCATGCCTGCCTATTTGAAGTATGTTGCACCCACTGGATTGGCACGAATAGCTTCTTACGTGAGCGCGGAAAATGTCCTGCCGATTGCGGATGAGGGTATATATTCAGAAGAAAATCTAGACATGACCAAAACGATTGCGGCTTGGAAAGTGTACAACCGAAATATTGTCGATGAAGCAAATGCGATAGAGGAGAATGTGAACAAGACGAAGGAGATGTCCTTCCCTTCAAACATGCCGCTCCTGATCTTTGCTGCCAAAAGAGATAAGGTAACAGAAGATGGTAAATCGAATGAAACGTTTTATCAAGAGCAATTGGGGGAGAACCCTTTAAATGAACTCGTGGTCTTAGAAGGCCATCATTATCTTCATTGGACGCGCTATAAGGAAATGGGTGAACATGTTCGTCATTTCACGGCACAATTAGAAGACCGGTAAAGGGGAGCTGTCGGTAAACACCTTGAAGGAACAGGGAGAAAAATTTATGAAAAAGCCACCTATTCTGTATAAGTGGCTTCCTGATCGTTATATGGTATAACACATTTATTACTCTAAACTCCACAATCCATACGGGTTGTAAAAAGGATGGTCTTCCTCGTACCTGAAGTCTTGACGGCTAGTCAATGTAAAGGTGGGGGCATCCGATTTTATCCGGAAATCCTGGCCATTTGTGAAGGTAGGTCTTTCCCCAAGGTTATAAAAGTTGAAGGTGCTCAGTAACGTCACCGCATCTTTTGGGCTCATCGTGTTGAGCGTGACGATATCGGGAAGGCCGAATGCCTTCATTCCGAACGAACCATAGTGGTCTTCCTCACCAATGATGGTGACAAAGTGGGCATATACCGGGATGACATCCGGGTTCTTCTGTAAAGTTTGCCAGGCTTCCTTCGTATGAGCCATGCCCGCCGTTTCGATTTTTACAGCCATGCCGCCAGCTTTAAGCAAGGCCGACCCAGCATCAATCAGGTTTATGACGGCCTCGAAGTCAGATACTTCGGCAATGATATAGACCGTGAAGGTATGCTGATCGATTTCGGTTAACAAACGTTCAGGAAACTCCCCTTTACTGGCATAAGAGAAAGCCTCTTTCAAATGTGGTTCATAATCATACACTTCAACATGAAACGATATGCCTTTTTCTTGGTTATGCAATACTTGTCCAGCCAACTGGTATCCATCGCTTTGCGTAGCCACCGCCTGAATCAATTCCGTGCGGTTCTTCCACACTCCAGGTATTCCGATAATAATTTCCGTCATGACGCACCTCGACTTTCTTTTTTTTACTATACTACGTCTTCTGCCGGTTTGTCTTATTGTATAATAGTGGAAAAGGGGCGATTCTTTTGAAAAATTACACCTCGATTTGTTTGCTCTTATTCAGTTCCTGCATTTTTTCGGGGTTAGCGTTAAGGAGTATCTCGGAATATTCCATGCTTATTGGCGTGAGTATAGGGATGGTCTTCCTGATTCTGGCCATGATTACTGTAGGGATAAGAAACAGAAGGCAGACCTGATACTTTTTCTAGTGGAAAATTCATAGTGTGTAGGACTTTTTCAAATTAATGCAATTGATGTATAATATAAGCGAGTGACGGTATGTGATATTTTTACTAGAATATAATTTGTAGATTTACTCGTGAATCTATGGAAAAATGGTAATGGAATTTACCATATCAATCGATTTTTGTTTATCCAAAGATGAAAGAGAGTGGAATATAATGGGTCGTAAGTGGAATAATATCAAGGAAAAAAAAGCGTCTAAAGATGCGAATACTAGCCGTATTTATGCAAAATTCGGACGTGAAATCTATGTGGTAGCCAAACAAGGTGAACCTGATCCGGAATCGAATCAGGCTTTACGTGTCGTATTGGAACGTGCGAAAACGTACAATGTACCAAGAGCGATCATTGACCGTGCAATCGAGAAGGCAAAAGGCGGTTCTGAAGAGAACTATGATGAACTTCGCTATGAAGGCTTCGGACCTAATGGATCCATGGTGATTGTGGACGCACTGACGAACAACGTTAACCGTACTGCTTCTGATGTACGTGCCGCTTTCGGTAAAAATGGAGGAAACATGGGGGTCAGCGGATCTGTTGCCTATATGTTCGATGCCACGGCCGTTTTCGGAATAGAAGGAAAGAATTCCGAAGAAGTACTAGAATTATTGATGGAAGCGGACGTTGATGTTCGTGATATCATCGATGAAGAAGATTCGGTTATCGTGTATGCGGAACCTGATCAATTCCATGCTGTACAACGAGCATTCAAAGATGTAGGCATCACGGAGTTCACGGTTGCGGAGCTTACCATGCTTGCACAAAATGACCTAACACTTCCTGCTGATGCACAAGAGCAATTCGAAAAAATGATTGATGCATTAGAGGACTTAGAAGACGTTCAACAAGTTTACCACAATGTGGATCTTGGTTGATCATATAGAAAAGCGGGCCTGTGAGATATAATCACAGGCCTTAAACTGTAGGCACACTCGATTAAAATCGAGTGTGCCTACAGTTTTTTTTGTTTCAAAATGGAAAGACACCTTTTTTTCCACCGGATAAAATTTGATAAGGGTGAAACCAAAGAAAGTACACAAAGTCCTGAGAGAAGTTATTATGTGAAAGATGAACGGACACACACAGATAGCCTATTCATTCTACACGGCTGCGACCGGAAGGATCTATACGGGGAATAACCGGCCTGATTTACCTACAAAGGAGATGAAAATTCGCTGAAATACGGAATTACATAAAAATTTCAATCAATTGATTAAGTGCCTTTTTAGTATAGGAAATAATTGGTAATAAGTTGTTTTAATATATTAGTGTTTTATGCCTCTATATTTGACAGGGGGGTATTATGTTATTTCACTAGTATTACTTTTTGGTATCGTACTTTCACCGATATCTATTAAAACAAAGAGCTCTGCATATGCTGATGAATTACCAACAGAAGTTGAAAAGGGAAAAATCCTATCAGTTTTAGAGATTATCCAAAATGGAATAGCAGAAGAGGATAATAAAATATTATTAGACTTAGATTATGCTAAAAGTAATGGATTATCTAGCACTTGATAATCTTAAACTAGCACTAGCAGATATTTCTGTTGAAGAGTTAAATGGGATTACAAATGAGTCAAAGTTTCTTGAAAAAGAAATTCTTAAACAAGATGATATAATACAAATTGAGGAACTTACAGCTGAGGCCAAGGGGCGCCATGCTGCTCCACCAACTGCTCTTGAAAAAACGCTTAAAGTGATTTTTGGAACAATTGTTGGTATGACAATAGCAACTACTATTGTTCAAGATATGTACAAGTTGGGTGCCAATAAAGCTTGCCATAAATGGGGAAACAATCGACCTAAGGTTAAAAGTGCCTGTAAAACTCTAGGATACTGGTAAAATGATCGAAACTAAGGGGTGAACTTTTATGTTTAACGTACCTGAATTTTCGAGGGTGAAAAAATTAAAATTAGCTACACATTCATTACTTATATGTGTTCTATTAAGTTTAATCAGTTTAATCATTAATGATGTATTTTCTCTGGTGGTACATGAAAGAATTAATGTAAACCTATTCTTTATCCCTATTATTATGGTTTTTTGGGTTTTAATCGCTATAAATAAACCTACTTATCAAAAGTAAAAAGAGAATCTAGCTTACCTAAACGGATACCTATAGATTGGACACTTAGAAAAGAGTGTTTCTTCTGTAGGTATTTTTTTAGAGAAGGCCAAGGTACGGGTTAAGGCAGCCTTAAAAAATATTAGAGACAGCAAAGGCGCCTATACTGTGAAAATCTATTCTTTCTCAAGCTGCTCAATTTTGGTTGTTGTAGAAAAATATCTATATCTATAGATCATTGTGGTCTTGGGATCGGCGTGTCCCAGGCTTTGTTGAATTCTACATAAAGCGGTTTCTGTTCGAGTATCGTATGAAGTACTTTCGGTTTAGCCCCTTTTTACAGTAAAGAGCCTGTTTGGATGACCAAACAGGCTCTTCGCATTTATTCTTTTACTTTGATTCCATATCGTTTACGGTCTTGCTTCACTTTTTCAAGTTCGGACACGGTAACGAGTTGGTAGCCTTGCTGGTCCAGCTGTTTGATGATTTCATCAGCCGCTTGGGCGCTAGTTTTGTAAATGTCATGCATAAGGATGATCTTCCCGTCTTCCGCTTTGTTCATGACTTTGCGGACCACTTTCTTCTTGTTCCGGAGCTTCCAGTCTTCCGGGTCTATTTCCCAGAGTGCGACATCCATATCGCCTATATGTTTGCGGACCTTGTCATTTATTGCACCATATGGCGGACGGATAAGGGATGGCTCGTAACCACTGGCTTTTAGGACGGCAAGTTGTGTTTTGTTAATTTGACTCTTGATCTGTTTCTTATTTAGGCGTGTCAGTTGCGGATGATCCCAGGAATGGTTCCCGATTTCATTTCCTTGTGCAATCATTTCTTGCAAGACCTCTGGATAGTGCTCGACACGGCTTCCTAATACGAAGAAGGTCGCATGTGCTTGATGTTTGTTCAAGGACTTCAGGATGGCCATGGTATTGTCAGGGTGAGGTCCGTCATCGAATGTGAGGGCGATCACCTTTTGTGAAGGATCAATCCAATCGTTCTTTGGAGGAAGCTTGGCGACAATATGCTTGGGCTGCCTTTCTTTCACGCGGTCTTGATTCATTTCCTTGTTTTGATATGTATCTAGCAAGCTATCTTTGAATAACTCTTTTTTGATAGCGATGGATTGTATGGTGGATGAATCTCCGTCTTTTTTCGGTTTCATATAGAAAACCAGCGTATTCTTCAATACGGAAAATGAATCGAAATTGTCCATTTTCGGATCTGTCATTTTCTTGATCATGTCTTCGGTAAGTGTTTTGTCTTTATTATCATGTAACTCTTCAAAGGCAATGTCGGATAAGACCGATAAATAATCAGTATCAGAATAAAAAATGTCATCTAAAGAGAGGATTTCTTGAGAGGGAATATCATATGTGAAAATGTTATATTCCGATTGTTTTTTACCTGCAATTTGTTGATATTTATCGAAGGAAATTGTGATGGTTTGTTTGCTGAAATGAAGGATTTCATACGTGATGTTCAACTCAGAGGAAGCTTCCCCATCGACAGCCTTCCATTTCTTTTGATACGCCTTTATTTCTTTATGAATATAGGATTCTAGCTGCTCATCGATTGACTCTTGATGGAATATCGGCCTGCTTACTGAAAATCCACCTTTTGTATAATCGTTAACATCCGTTTGAATATCCGCCTCTGGATAATTTTCATCTATGGAATAAGCGGAAACGGTATGCTTATTTTTCAACAGTTTAATAGCCAATCCGGACAAGCCCAAAACCACAGTTAGACATAAAAGAGAAATAAATACTTTTTTATAATTTGATTTGCTCATGATGCTTTCCCACCTCGTGATAATTCTACTATAATATAACTACAAAAGCCTTAAAAGTTTGTAAAATAATTCATTTTTTATAGGGTGAATTTTCCCTAGTGGTTTTTAACTAAGATATGACCTTCCTTGTGCCTATAGAAGTGGTATTTATTATCAAAAGTAATGGGACCGTTTCATGAAAAAAGCGGAGGTTGAAGTGTATCGTGGTGGAAGGAATGAACGTCCATGTTGACCTCTGTTTCTAAGCGGAAAAAGATTAGAGAGTTTTGGATTCATCGGCAGGAGAATGAAGCTTCATTTGATCGAGTTCAATCCTCAACTTCTCTGTTTCTATCAGATAGTTTTCGTGTTTGAGTTTTTCGAGTTCTATTTCGTCTTTAAGCATTTTATGCTTAATTTTCGCTTGTTCCTGAAAATGGTTTGTCACGATCGCGATAATAGGAATAGAGAATATCATGACAACGGTTATTGTGCCAACCATAATGTGCCCTCCCCTCAAGTGGAATTTTATGTCTTCTCTATATTATACAATTGTGGTTACATTTAGGAAGCGGTTTTGAAATAATTGGTTATTCCTTCGGAGGGAATAGGCGGAATGGCCAAGGGAAGGGAGCGGTTAAAATAAAAACTACGGAAATATCAGAGCGAAAATCAAAAGGTTTACTGGCCCTTGCCATCATACTGGAATCCATATTTTTCTTCGTTTTTTTCACCGGAGTTCTTTCTAACCTGCATGTCTATATAGGTGCTGCTACTGGCTTGGTGATTGGGTTTGTCAGTTTATTGATCAGCGCCTATTTACTAGCGAAAAAATCATATGGTGCCATCTCGCTATGCATCCTATTCTTTTCTGTATTGATCACTTTTTTCACGTTCGTTGCTTATTTTTTACCCGAAGCAGGCTATCCACCACCCATTCGTTTGTTCTTTTAATTTTATTGATTCTTTAGCGAGGTGATGACCGTGGAACTTTGGAAAAGTCTCCTTTTAAATGGTGCTGTTAAGCTATTTCAGAGGACAGAATTATTGGATGCATGTATTTCAGATATTTCTCGTGAAGGATTCGAAATCCATGTAATGGATTGTTCAAAGTGGGATTTGGAAAGTGGAAAGTTACCATAATGACTTGGCATCGATACTCCACTTTCCGGATTATTACGGAAAGAATTTGGATGCCTTTCATGACTGTTTATCAGATATGGCCCCAGAAGGAAGAGGGATGGTCTTGGTGTTTAAGAATTACGACTTATTCGCAAATAAGGAACCGGAAGTTGCTTATCGATTGTTGGATATCGTTCAAACAAACGCTTGGCGATTTTTACTGGAGGACATTAAATTACTAGCTTTTGTCCAATCGAATGACGCGACAATCAAATTCCCGCGTTTAGGCGGCATGCCTGCTGAATGGAATAATGAAGAATGGCTGAATGTAAATAGAGGCTAGTATTTTGGAGAAGGTTGCTGCGGCAGCCTTTTTTATTTGGCCCCAGCACGTCAGTAAACTAAAGAAACGTTCAATGTCCTCATAAATGAAAAGATGATAAATGGTATGATTAAGAAATCATACATAAATAGGAGGAATTAATTCCTTGAAAGTAGTAAAAATCATCTTAGCAGCCATGGTTATTAGTCTAGCCACTTATAGTCTAAAAACTGAAACCGAGTTAATGCCATATTATATGTTTTTCTTAGGGGCGCTTATATTGGTGACAGGGATAGCCGAACTTCAAAAAGACAAAAAAGGCTTTAAGGGACACCTGAGCATCGGGATTGCTTTCTTTGTTTTCTTGGTTTCCATCCAGAGTTTTTTCATGGGCTAACAGGTAGGCAGCCTATTTTGAAAGAACAATAAATGATAGAAGGGCATGTTTTGATCGGTTTCAAAACATGCTTTTTCTATTGATTTGAATCAGAGGGGGAGACGATGGTCAGTTTGAAATGATCTTCACGTACATTCCTTTTTTGGCTTTCCGTTTAGCGCTTTCGTTCATCGTTTTAATAGTTTCTGATAAGGTAGAAGCAGATTCCATATAGTTCATCCGTTATTAACACCTGGGGAACGCCTCACTTATCATGTCATGTCCATCCTGTTCACTTCATCCGTCAAACCCATCTTCAGCATTTCGGTTTTCACACATTCTTTCAATTCATCGTCTTCTTGTATGAGGTAGAAGTATTGCAAGTTTCGGATGGTTGCTAATTTGGTTGCCTCATCACTTCTATCAAAAAATTCCCCCAAATCTTTTAGATTGATCGTTGAATCTCTGTTCATGGAAAATGTCTCCTGATTAGGACGGTCATCGCTTACAACCCCTAATGTATCAAAAGTAGGGAGGGAGGCCACTTTTTTTCTTTGCTCACGTACAGTGACTTCGACATATTCGTATAAATCATCAAGGGGTTTACGGTTGAGTTCTTGTTGGATCCTGTTGCAGACGTAGGCACTTTGCGCTGAAAACTCCGGATCCGCGGTTGCTTCTTTAGTGACCCAATCCGAAAATTCCTGATATTCTTCTTTTTTTGAATAACCTAATAGGTTTTCGATCACCGAGGCATCATTCAAGGTCAGAATTACATCTATGAATTCTGCAAGATTTCTAGCAATGATTTTTACGTGATTTCCGAAATTCATGGGGCTCACACAAACGATGAAGGCCTCGTCTAATTGTTGCACCCTGCCAAAATCGGTGAGGAACCCATAGTGAATCCCATCAGCCCCAATGCTTGCAAATGGGATGACATCATAGGGCGTGACATCGTAGGAATAATCATCATCTTGTAAGAATAGGGATAACTGATCGAATAAGCTGTGTCCCTCCTTTTGTAAATCTTGATCTAATTTAGTCAATGCCTGAAGAGCAGCGGGGAATTCTTTGTATTTTCCTAGAACATTCACGTTCAAAGCCTCCTATAAAAGAAATAGTGTTTCCTACTATATTCACTATCCTTCGTCATCAAGCCTGCTTTTACAGAGGAAAAATTATTAATGATTGGAAGGCATGCCAAACGGGAAGGCTCCTCAAAGAGTCCTCCCCGTTTAAAATGTTTCACAAATGATCGAACCCGTCCTGGATATGTCGTAATCACCCAATGCGTTGATTTCGGACTGAAAGGGTTTCGATGTTAATATCTCCTTAACCATCGTTAGAAGCTGGTCATTTTTCGGAGTCTTTAGAATGACCAAATCGTACCGTTCGGTTATTAATGGAACGAAGTCCACCCCGACGATTTTGGCCGCCTTTTCGATACCAATCCCAACATCCGCCATCCCTGCCGAGACAGTCGAGGCCACACTCAGATGATTGGTTTCTTCGTGTTCATAGCCCTTAAGGCTTTGAGCGGATATCTGATGGAGTCTAAGCTGCTCATCAAGCAGGATACGGGCGCCGGACCCTCTTTCACGATTGATGATCGTCAAGTCCTGATTCAAGTCAGACCATGTGTGGAGATGGAGCGGGTTGCCCTTTTGGACGTAAAAACCTGCTTTCCTTGAAACAAGGTTGATTAACATATAGGGATATCCAACCAAAATTTTCTTTATGTAAGGAAGGTTATATTCTCCTGTATCTCCGTCAAACATATGCATGCTGGCAATATCCGCTTCCCCGTTGTACATCGAGATCAGTCCGTTCAAACTGCCGGTGTAGGACCGTAACGTTTTATAAGGTGAATCCTTTTCGATATATTGACCAAGAATATCTAGGACCATATCTTGTCCGCTTATGACAAGGTTATGCGATTCCTTCGATTGCGCTTTTTGATTTTCGGTAACCGGAGCTGTGGTGGATGGGGACTTATGACCTTGAATGTAGTCGTCCAAGTCTTTTGCATCCATTCTCATCTGCCTGCCGACCCGGAAGATGGGTAGCTCGCCTTTTTTAACCAAATCATAGATCGTTAGTTTGGATACCTTTAATAATTGTGATACTTCTTCGATCGTATAGGATAGCTCTTTCGACATGATGTGCATCCCTCCAACTTTATTGTATCCTAGTGGCTTACATAAATAAATTACAAGAGGGAAAAATTAAGTATTACATTTCATCCTTTTTATTATTATAATTAGTTATAACTAGTTATAACTAATTATAACTAGAAAGAAAGGAAGATCGATTTTGAAGAAATTATATCTTATTATCTCGATTATGTTTGTCATGATAATCGGAGCTGGATGTTCATCGGATGAAAACACAGAAACGAAAAAACAGGAAGCAACGAAGCAAGTCGATTTGACCATTTCGGCAGCTGCAAGTTTGCAGGATGCCTTGAACGACATTAAAGCAAGTTTTGAAAAAGAAACGCCAAATGTGAATGTGAACTTTAATTTTGGAGCGTCAGGAGCACTACAACAACAAATTTCCAAAGGAGCACCTGTCGACCTATTTTTCTCAGCGGCAGAAGATAAATTCGATACGTTAGTCGATGAGGGGCTTATCGATGAAAAACAAGGCACCGACCTAGTCGGCAATGAGCTTGTGTTGGTGGTTTCAAAGGAATCGGATAAAGAGATCAAGACGTTGGAAGATGTTACGAAAGCTACGAAACTATCAATTGGCACTCCTGAATCCGTTCCCGCAGGTCAGTATGCGTTGCAAACGCTGAAAAACAGCGGTCTTTGGGAAGAGGTTGAAGAGAATGTGATCTATGCCAAAGATGTTCGCCAAGTGCTTACATATGTGGAAACGGAGAATGTCGATGCAGGCATGGTGTATAAAACGGATGCGCTGACTTCATCGAAAGTGGATATCGTCGCAACGGCTGGGGAAGATTTACATGACCCGATCATCTATCCAGCAGGTGTGATCAAGGATAGCTCACATCCAAAAGAAGCCCAGTTATTCTATGGCTACCTCCAAACGGAAGAGGCCATGAAGATTTTTGAAGAATACGGATTTACGGATGTAAAATGATGAAGGGACCGCCGGTTAGGCGGTCTTTTTTTGTGTTATCATCCAATTTTAATCCTTATTTAGAAACTTTTTCATGTTCGAATCGTATATAATGGGGTCACAGATTGTGATGGATAGGAGAATTGGATGGCTTATATAAGAAAACATGCTTACTTGAAATTCACCCTGTTCTTTATTGGCATTTTTGCTATGAAGGTATATTGGGATTTTAAAGAGGAGCATGAATTCCATTGGATGGAAAACTTATTTGATTCATTGTTTTACGTTACATTTTATACCTTTATGATGTGGCTATGGGCAGATAATAGTGATAAGAAAGGGACCAAAGAAGACGAAGTAGGGGGAGGTACAAATGAGTGAGGGGATGGATTATCTTATCACCGGGATTTTGGTCATCGCATTCACATGCGGATTTGCCATGCAGCTTCAACAGTTATTACTGCTTAGAAAAAATAACGAAACGATACAAAAAAGGGTGTTATATGGATCCTATTTGCGTTGCATCGCTTACGCCGGGTTTTTATCGACCTATATCTTGAATATCCTGATAGGTGCACAGCTTGTCCCGAATGCGTTTTTTACAGAAAATAACACGAGTTTGGGGTGTATACTTTTTCTTCTGGTTTTAGTGTTTGCTACTTTGGTAGTGGGTCCTAATAAACCAAAGCGTTTAAAGAAGGAGAAATTATGAAAAGGAAAAGAAAAATCATTATTGTACTGACCCTGCTTGTAGCCATTGTCATTATGATATCGGTGACTCCTCCGCTAGCAAAAAAGGTGAAGAGCAGTCCCATGCATGTTTTGTATACATATAACGTCACGAAATCCTTTTCGGAACATACGGATAAGACGGTTGAAGTGGCATCCGTGCCGTCAGGAGAAGTGAAGAAGAAAATGAATGGGGTGTATCATACGGATGTAAAGATTGAGGGAGCACCTCTAGATATTGAAAGTGTTGTGGCCGAAAGCTTAAATGAGCCGAGGGAGTACGGAGGGGAAAGTACACTGATTGGTCCAGATAAAGGATTTAAGGTGCGTAAATTTTATCGGACGAAGAATTACGATAAAGGAGAATACACTGTGACACGGACCAATAGAATCACGGGCAAGGAGAAGGAGTACACAGGAATTTATTATGAACCGAGTATTCAGGATCCCGTTATTAATTGGTCACGTGATTATAAGTGACGATCATTTGTCAATAAGAGAAGGCCGGACGATTCCTTTTTAGAGGAATCGTTTATTTAAGCTTCTGTTAAAGATTTGCATGAAGGTGGCTACTGACGCGGAAACTTACCTAGTGTGAGCCCGAATTGACTCCCATTAATCAATTCGGGCTTTTTAAAATATGTAAAATTTCACCTTGAATAAAGGTCATTGATGAATTCAGTGTCTTTATTGTTAAAGAATTCGTCTATTTCTTCTGCAGATGGCTTTCGTTGAACCGCAAAAGGGATTTGCTTCTTTTGAATCATTTCATCTATCTTCTTGATCGTAGGAAGATTTCCTTCCAAAATGCCTTCCCACATATCGATTTTCTTCCCATCTTTAAAGTGAATGATGTACCTACCATTAAAATGACGTTTGTGGGGAATCTTCGTGGTGGTGGTAATGGAATAGTCGATGGCAACGCCTTGTACATCTTTTTCCCAGGAATACTCGGTTTCTTTCAAACTCCAGAACGATGAAAACTGAATCTTTTCGTCACTTACTACGAGGGCATGTGTCACGCCTAAATAAAGAAAGGGCAAAGAAAGAAGGAGGGGCAATCCTGCTAATGTCATCATAAATTGAGCGCCCTTTTTGAATGACTGAAAGGATTTTTCATGGATCCCTTGTTTCATCGTAAAATAGATTCCCCACGTGGTGAGGCCATATACGACTGCACATATGAAATATACCCAATAGGAACTAGCGGGCGTTCCGTAAAACAGGACATCTCCCGTATCATGTATCTGCCTGTTGATCCAATAGAAAAGAAAGAACCACAGTGAAGAAAATAGGATGAACAGTAAGGAAAAGCGCCACCACACTACTTTCACGGATGTATTTTTTGCCACAATGACTCCCCCAGTCGATCGATTATGATTACTAAACTATATCACAAAAATGGTAAAAAGAACCATATCAGTTTGTGTGTATGATCAAGAAGTGGGGAGGATGGCACTTGGTTAATTCCTTATATTGGATAATAGAAAGGGTTTTTATCGATCGGTCAAGAATATATAACATAAGAGTATAGTGCTAGTGTGAATGAATGAAGCGGAGCGAAAGAGGTGAGTGCGGTAAGAAAACGTTTAAGAGAAATCGTGTAAGAAGAAGGTGGTTCGTATGAGGAAAGTGGAGGTTGTCTCTCATCAGGAGAAGTGGCCGCACATGTTTCAGGATGAATGCGAAAAGTTACTAAAGATCTTTGTGAACGATATTTTGAACATCCATCATATTGGGAGTACAGCCATCCCTACAATTCATGCCAAACCGGTCATCGATATGGTGGTTGAAGTGAAGTGGTTGAATCGAGTGGATGAGTATAATGCGGATATGGATAGGATCGGGTATGAAGCCATGGGTGAGTATGGAATCGCCCATCGACGTTTTTTCGTGAAAGGTGGGGACAAGAGGACTCATCATGTTCATGTCTTTCAACGGGGCAATGAAGAAATTACCCGTCACGTACGATTCAGGGATTATATGATTGCCCATCCAGAAGAAGCGCATAAGTACAGCCAACTCAAGAAAAGGTTAGCGAAGGTGTTCCCGAATGAGATGGCTGAATACATAGAAGGAAAGAACAAGTATATACAAGAGATCGATAAGCGGGCAAAAAAGTGGGCCAATCCGCCTGATTGACATATCTACTTAAATAGATATAATGAACCCATGGATCATTTACTCATTTTTAAAGCATTATCTAATGAAAAAAGACAGTTAATCTTACAGTGGTTAAAAAATCCTGAAGAAAACTTTATTCATCAACAACATGATGGACAGTTCAATGATGGCGTGTGCGTCGGGAGTATCCAGGAAAAATCGGGTCTCGCACAATCGGTCATCTCCAGTTACCTTGATATGATGCAAAAGGCGGGGCTCTTGGAATCCAAACGGATTGGTAAGTGGACCTATTATCGCCGTAATGAGCAAGTCATCAAGGAATTAGGGGAGTTCATCAAAAAAGAGTTATAGGTAGAATTTCGCGGAAACTCTGCCTATTTTTTTACCATATCATATCTACATATTTAGATATGTTGAAATGAAATTGTTGGAAGAAGGGATAACACACATGAAAAACACGAATAAACAACTTCAAGACCTTTCTTTATCCGTTTTGGATTTAGTGACGGTTTTACAAGGAAAAGTGCCTGCGGATTCCTTTCACAATGGACTTGATCTGGCTAGAAAAGTAGAGGACTTTGGCTACGAACGATATTGGTTGGCAGAGCACCATAATAGCCCAGGTGTCGCAAGTTCGGCCACTTCGCTATTAATCGGTTATATCGCCGGCGGTACAACCAAAATCAGAGTCGGTTCTGGAGGAATCATGCTACCGAACCATGTACCGCTAGTGGTCGCGGAACAATTCGGGACGCTGGAATCACTTTATCCGGGGAGAATTGATTTAGGCTTGGGACGAGCACCGGGAACGGACCAAATAACAGCACGGGCCCTACGACGGAATGTCGGTGGCTCCGGGGAAGACTTTCCTTCCAATATAGTCGAGTTGCAAAACTATTTAAGCACGAATAAATCCGGTCCAGTCCGGGCGTTTCCTGGAGAAGGCACGAATGTCCCTCTATGGATACTCGGATCGAGTCTATTCAGTGCAAGACTTGCCGGCATGATGGGCTTGCCATATGCGTTTGCGAGCCACTTTGCTCCATCGTATTTAAAGGACGCGCTAAAGCTCTATAAAGATTCCTTCCAACCATCTGAACAGTTAAAGGAACCCTATGCAATCGCCTGCGTGAATGTAGTGGCAGCCGATACGAATGAGGAAGCCGAACGCTTGGCGACTTCCCTGAAATTGTTCTTCCTAAACGTGATCAGGGGAGGGCAGGAACTGTTGAAACCGCCTGTCGATAACCTGGATACGTACTGGAGTCCATACGAAAAAGCCGCCGTCAATCAGATGTTGGAGTACACATTCATCGGCGATTCCACTAAAATCAGCCATGAACTACAAGCATTTCTTGATGAAACGCAAGTGGACGAGATCATGGTCTGCTCACATATTTACGATCACGAAGCACGTGTTCGTTCGTACGAAATCATGTCGCAAATCGTTAAAACTAAATGACGACCTACCCCCGGGTGCACCTGCATCCGGGGGTTTTTCTGTGTTGATGGAGCTTGGGGTGGCGGCGTTTGACCGATAAATAGTGGGATTTGACCGATAAAACACTGATATTGACCGATAAAAGCTGCAACTTGACCGAAAAACCATCGAAATGGACCGATATGGAGAGGGATTCTCGAAAAATTGCAAAAAACTCATCAACAAAAGAGACCTAAACTTTGTTGATGAGTCCGATATCGCCGAAAACCCCTCATAATGCGTAATAATCACTGAAAATGCACCTTTTATTATATTGATATAGTAAAAATAACGAACGTATTAAATTAATGGTCGTTATTAAGAACAAAAATAAAAAGTATGAATGCATAAACATGCATAAAATCAACCGAACTGTTTTCTTTGTTTCAATTTTTCGACTAGTACAGTGTGTGGGTGAATACCGAATTAGGTAAATAAGGTACTACTTGTCCATTTTCTTGTGTAAATACCAAAGGCAAGGATTGGACTCCTAATATCATTCGTTTTGGTCACAGATTTATATAATTTACCTAAACATACAAAAATAACCATATTTATCATACTATAAATATGAGTGCAATATCTCGAAGATTTTCGAAAAAAGTCATGTTTATTAAAATGCAGAGTAGTGTGTGTGCTTTAATAGTAGGGCTGAGTTGAGATGTATCCCGCCCTAAGGAGAACTACTTAAAAGGCGTTCAAGCTCTTAAAAACGAAGGATTTATTTAGAAGGTAAATGTAATTTAATTTGGACAAACAACCTTGAACAAGCAATCTCTACATCCAATAAAAAAAGAAGAAGCAACCCATGTTCCATCTGGTTACTTCTTCTTTTATAGAAAATGCAAATACATCTATGTCAGTTGTCAGAATAGTGGCTGACACAGGGACGTGATGCAGTTGGATTCGAATACCCTACTATTATTGTGCGGATTTTAATAGTTCTATGACCTTTTTCGCAACGGCCGCGCCTGATGCTGGATTTTGTCCAGTGACAATGCGATTATCAGCTACAGCGAATGCTGCCCAGTCATCGCCCTTCACGTAATTGGCTCCTCTATTGACAAGCTCATCTTCTGTTAAGAATGGAACCGTTTTGTCTAGTCCAAGTGCGATTTCTTCCGTATTTGCAAAGCCTGCAACCTTTTTGTCAGCAATTAAATAGTTACCTTCTGCATTTTTAATATTTAATAAGCCTACAGAACCATGGCATACAGCTGAGACGATCCCGCCATTTTCATGGATTGCACTAGCGATACTTTGTAACTTTTCATCTTCAGGGAAATCCCACATTACCCCGTGCCCACCTGTATAATAAATGGCATCATAATCTTTAGGATTAATCTCATCTGCCGATAAAGTAGTGCCTAGTTTCGTTAAGAATTCATTGTTTGAATAATATTTCCAATCCAATTCAGTCATTTGATCGGCTTCCAAGCTGTGTGGATCAATCGGTGTAAACCCACCTTTAGGACTAACGTAATCGATTTTATAGCCTTCTTTTTCCACCTCGTCCACGAAGTGAACGGCTTCTCCCAACCATAATCCTGTTGCACGTTCCTGATTTGGATATTTAGAAACATTAGTGACTACTACTAAGATATTTTTCATTATACATTCTCCTTTTTGTTTGATAGTATTTACCTTAAAGGTTAAACCATACTTTAAGTCAAGGAGGAAGCATTTTGTATTCCATTCAAGAAGCTAGCCGTTTAGCTCAGGTTCCTTCAAGCACTATTCGATATTATGAAAAGATAAACGTACTTCCTCCTATTAAAAGAAATAAACAAGAACATCGTATATTCGATGATAAAGACATAGAAATCCTTAATTTAATAAGATGTTTCCGAAATCTAGGCATGTCGATTGAAGAGATACGAGCAAGCATGTCAACCATACATTTAGAACAAGAAGATATAGATACTAAAGAAATTTTGTTTCAGCATAAGAAAAAATTAGAGGAGCAAATTGGTATTTTGAATGCTTACATTCGTGAAATCGAGAAAAAAATAGTTAATTAAAAGTGCTCCTTGAAAAAACGACCGAAGGCTTTGTGCCCCGGTCGTTTTTGAATCCTGGGATTAAGATGACATCGTAATTCCGCCATTGATATGAATGCATTGTCCTGTAATGTAGGCACCTTCATTCGATGCGAGTAAAACGTAGGCTCCGGCGTGGTCGGCTGGTTGACCTGGGCGGCCGAGTGGTGCCTCGGTGCCGAATTCAGCTACGGATTTTTCATCGAATGTCGCTGGAATAAGTGGAGTCCAGATTGGGCCTGGCGCTACCATGTTGACACGGATTCCTTTACTTGCCACATTCTGTGCGAGGCTTCGAGTGAATCCGACGATTGCACCTTTTGTCGCAGTGTAATCCATCAATGTCGCGTGTCCTCTATAAGGGTTGATGGATGTCGTGTTGATGACCGAATTGCCTTGTTTCATATGTGGAACCGCATATTTGCTCATGTAAAATACGGAATAGATATTGGTGCGGAACGTTTTGTCCCATTGCTCGCCCGTAATATCTTCGATTTTCTCGGTCGGATATTGTACGGCTGCGTTATTGACCAGGATATCTAGTTTACCGAATTCGTCCAATGTTTTTTGAACTAATTCCTTACAATTCGATTCCACGGAAACATCAGCAGGAAGTAGTAGGCATCGCACGCCTTCCGCTTCAATCAGTTTCTTCGTTTCCTCTGCATCGCTATGTTCGTTCAAATAGTTTACGACCACATGGGCACCTTCTTTTGCATACGCGATGGCGACCGCACGTCCGATCCCGCTATCTCCACCTGTAATCAAGGCGACTTGATCTTTTAATTTACCTCTTCCTACATAGTCCGTTGGTTGAATCGGAAGTGGATTCATCTCTGATTCAATTCCAGGCTGTTTGGACTGTGTTTGTCCCGGTTGTCCGTTTTTTTGCTGTTCATAGATATTCAAAAAAATCTCCTCCTCCAAAATAGTAATCTACTAATACTTTAGCCATCGTGGAGGGCGGTTAAACATATAATTCCCAACGGATTAACAGGAAAACGGTTACAAATATCATCGCTGTTTTTTCCTTCTATATAGGGGACGACAAAAAAAAGCTTCGATTCCCTGTCTGCCCCTGTTATATGACAAGGGTTTAAAGGGTGATGCGTTATTGAGAACGGGAATACACTCCTTTCTCCCATTTCCAGCTGTTTTTCCAGGTCATTAAAGAAAGTGGAAGAAAGCCGATTGAAGGCTTTTCTCCACTATACTCCCTGAAAAATCATGAAGAGCACGAAAACTACGTTCACGGCTATCAAAATCTTACCAAAGGGATTTTTTATGGCCAAAATAGAAAATACAAGCGCTGCCAAGAAAGATCCAAGAGCGAGTTTTGGTGGGAAATAGGCAAAATCTAATAGACTTACCATAGGAAAATATAAAAGGAACATACTAACCAAAATAAAAATCATCGAAAAAAGCAAGGCCATCGACAGATAAATAAAAGTCCTGATTTTCCTCATGTGTCGTTTCTCACTCGTACTATTCACCATTTTCCCCTCCTGATATAACGTGACTTACACCCTCTTCTTCTCCCACTCTTCGGCCAACATCCCATACACGATATGATCCACATAATGGTCATATAACCATTCGGCTTGTCTGATACAGCCTTCATTTACGTACCCCAATCGTTCGGGAATGCTTCTGCTTTTTTTATTGGCGACCGCCGCCCTGATTTCCACCTTGTTCAGGTGCAACTCGTTGAAAGCATAGTCGGTCAATGCCTTGGCCACTTTGGTCATCACTCCATTCCCTTGAAATTCTTCTCCCAGCCAATATCCGATATAGGCTGTTTTGTTTGCCCAATTAATCTGGTTGTACCCGGCTACACCGGCAATTTCCCCCTGATATAAAATGACCGTTGTCATGCTCGCATTATGAGCAAACCCGTTCAAGCAGTGTTGAATATAGGATATTGTATCCTCAATCTTGGTTGTCCTATCCAACCATGGCAGCCATTCTCGTAAATAATTTCTTGATAGGTCCGTTAGCTGGAGAATTTTCTTGGCATCCTTCATTTCTAGCATCTTCAAAGAAACTTCTTCATCAATCTTATGTATAAACATCTCTTTACCTCCTACTTATTTCCTTATTATTGAACTATTTTACTATAAAATGGAGGCAAGGTTGAAAAAAATTTATGAATGAGGGAACTTTATCCATATTTAGATGCTCTACTTATAAAAGGGGAAATTGGAAAGGAGAGACTAGCATTTGTGATCACATCGATTTCGGAAAATAAGGTATTGGAGAAAATTAAGAAACAAGATATGAGCGCTGTGATAGATTGGTTTACTACTAGACAATCAAAGTTTTATAAACTGGGGTGGTCGTATCTGAAGAACCATCAGGATGTGGAGGATGTTTTTCACAATACAATCATGAAGGTGCATGCCAAGATCGGCCAGTTGAAGGAAGACCGATCGTTTGAATCATGGGTCACTTCGATATTCATCAATGAGTGCCGGGCCATTTATCGGAAAAGGAAGCCTAGTGAAATGGAATTCTCACAAGATATGGGGGCGGCTTCTCACTTTCAGGATGAGTTGGAAATGTTGGATGACCTGGACCGCCTGGATGAAAAGTATCGGGAAATGATCATGTTACGGTACTTTCAAGGCTATTCGCAAAAGGAAATCGCCACCATTTTTAAACTACCGGTCGGGACCGTTAAATCCAGAATATATAGAGGACTTTTGATGCTGAGAAAAATAATCGAAGGCGGTGACGGAGATGAAGTGTAAAGATATACAAGCCGATTTACTGGATTATCTGGAAGGCGTTCTAGATGAGATGAGAACAATAGAGATGGAAGAACACATACAGGAATGTGAAGGCTGCCGAAAGGAAATGAACGGGTTGAAACAGGTGATTGCGGGCCTTGAGTCAGGAAACGATAGCATAGTAGTTCCGGAGGATTTCATGACTGGGGTTCGCGCTAGGGTTTCCACCACGCAAAAAGGCAGGCGCACGTTTATACCCAACCATCGACTTCGGGTGATGATGGGGATGGCCGCCGCGTTATTCTTACTGGTATTCATGGGGACGGCGGTAGCGACGAATGGCTTTGGAAGTGTGATGGATTGGTGGAAGGATTCAACCAACAAGCAAACTGAGCAGGTGGAAAGCTATATCGAGCAGGGGCTTGGAGAGAAGTTGAACCTTGTGGCTGAAAGTAATGGGGTGAAGGTGACCATTACGAATGTGGTGGCCGATGACATCCAGACGCTGATTTATTATGAAGTGGAAGATAGAAAGAAGGAGAACAAATATGGCATCAATTTCACTGAAGGGCTGAAAATCGCTAATCAAGATCGAGATTGGGACAAGGAAGATGATTCTACGTTTTCACCCATCAATAGTAGTTCGGCCCTCTATTCGGAAAAGGATTATGTGTATAAAGGCGAACTTGGCGCGTTACCGATGTCCGCTGAGGAAGGAACGATTCAACTGGAGCTTACTAAGCTTGAGAAAATGATAAATCAATCATCAGAAGGAGAAGGTTCTGAAGGGATTCCTGGGGGAAGCAATGAGTTCATTGAAGGGAAATGGCATTTTGACATTCCTGTGAAGAAGCATCCAGCCCTCGTATATGCGATTAAAAAGGAAACGAAGATCGAAGGCAATCCCGTTATATTTGATAAAGTGACGATCGCCCCGACGGCGACAATCTTATCCTATCGCTACCGGAACGATAATGATGAGAAAAACATGGAGTACCTTCAAATGGCCAGTATCGAAAGTGACGGAACATTTGTTTATCCAATAATGGGTAGCGGTGGTGGGGGAGGAAGCGCAGCTGGCTGGAATTCAACGGAGGCAACATTTGAATCCCTATATTTCAATCAACCAAAGGAAATCCGTGTTCATATGGGTCCTGCTTCATTCTTTGTAGAGGATTCAGCCCGTTTCGCGATTGACCCTTCAAAAGAGCTCCCACAAACATTTGAATATTTGGGGAGTGGGATTTCCATCGATTCGATAAAGGTCGGTAAGCCTACTGAAGTCGTGATGACCGAAGAACTCAAACCCAAACGGAAATATGAAACGCTTCATTTTCATTTTTATGATAAAGATGGGCAAGGATCATCAGGTAATAGGAGGGATGGCTATTACAGAGATAAAGAGGGGCATACGTATAAAGCAAGCGAGAACTTTCACCGTTTGAACGAATTGGAGCAACCGAGATTCTTCTCGACCAATCATCAAATCGAGCTATCAACGGATGATGGCAAGGAACCTTTTGTCCCCATCGGGATAGAAATTGAGGGATATTCCATCACGACCTTTTACGACCAAGTGATTGAGATTCCGTTGGAGTGAAGTCGCAAGTGAAAGTCTGATACGCTGTCAAATCGTATCAGACTTTTATATTTACAGATTTCCCTTTTATATTATAGCTATGTTAAAGTTATTGTTTGATTTAAAAAAGCACATAAAAACCTTTAATAAAGACATTGATTTATTCTTCGACCAAAGCTCTGTTAGTGAAGTAAGAAATAACGAAGCCAACTAATCCAAGTAATGTTTGGATGATGCTTAATATCAGAAATTGTCCTGTTGGTAAGTACCATTCTCCCACCAACCTAGTTGATATAATCGTACAGAAGAAAAGCAAAGCACCCATAGTTAAGGTCATTATAAATATTATTTTTTCTTTCTTTATAAATCCCCAAATGGAAGCAAAGGCATTTCCCATTCCAAAAATAATCATTCCAAATGAAGCTAGGCTCGCCCAACTATTAAATGGCAATTTACCTATCCACTCAGGTGGGAATGTTTCGAAAACTCCTCTTCCTAAAAGCATTGACACACCCATATAAAAAGCTCCTAAAGACAACAATAAATTGTAAAAATTCAAAATTTTTTTTAGTAACATACTTTTAATCCCCTTTCATTCCCACTTTAAATTATCATTCGCTTGGTGAATACTAATACCATACATTAAATCTCCAAAATTTCCCACCGAAACTTATCAATGATTATCAAAAAAGAGAACCCGTTACTTTAAGCGAGGTACCCTTTATGTATCTACCACAGCTTTAGCTTAAAATTAAACCAGTTGAAGATCGCTTCAAATTTTATAAATAATATAGGCTGTGTTAAAGTTCTTGGTTGATTTTGAAAAACTCATAATCATTTGTTGTTTCCTGTTTATAATTTATGACATAGGGGTAAGTCACTAGCCTAAATACCTTTTCACCCGGTAGAGAAATCGGATTACCAAACGGCATTTGGGTAATTAATTTCCAGTTGGTTGGTATATTCCATTCTCCTTTCACTTCGTCATGAATTAGTGGATTATAATGTTGTAAAGATGCCCCTAATCCTGCTTCTTTTAAAGCTGTCCATATTAAAGCTTGAGGACCAAGATATAATCAAAAGGGTTGTGTACCCACAAGTCCCACCGAAAGTAGAGTATTCACTCACTGAATATGGTAAAACGCTTGAGCCCGTTATGAAGTTTTTTGCATGAATGGGGAGTTAATCATCTTAAACACCTTGAAGAAGTCAAAGATTGACTATAACTTGAGGGTCATCTAAATAAGTACTATAGAAAACCCATGACAATTGGTATGGGTTTTCTACTTTGAATCTTTAATAATGAGATTTCATCTCACCAAGCGTACGCTTCTCGCAATCTAGTTAAAAACATTTAAAAGGAATTTTATAGCCATTTGGTGTATGATTCTTACAATTATAATGTAAGCGGTAGCTCATTTGCAGAGGTAAAAAAGTATAAAAAGGAGATTGAAAAATAAAACGTTAGGAGAATACATATGCTCATCCTCATTCTGATCATCGCCTTGCTGCTTTATGGCGGTCTTGTCTATTATATCGGATGGCGGGGATATCGCTGGCTCCGCCCGGAATCATCAAGCCGGCGTTTCAAGATACTTTATAGCCTCGTCCTCGTGCTGGCAGCCAGTTCGCTTTTTGTCGGCCGCATGTCTGGGCTCACCTTCATAAATATTGTGGGTGCTTATTGGATGGCATGCTTTTATTTGCTGTTACTGCTCGTTCCCCTTGCCCATATTACGGTAATCCTCTTGCGCCTAACTCGGCTACCAAGGCACATAACACATAAATGGGCGGGCATCGTCACGATAGGCTTGGTTGTTTTTTTTCTAGTATACGGGACATATAACGCATACAGCCCCGTTGTTCGCAACTATGATATCAAGATGGAAAAAGGCTCCTCTACTCTTGATAGCCTTCATATTGCGATGGCGGCAGATACACACTTTGGTCTGCTGTCAGGTAAAAATCACGCGGAGCGTTTGGTTAAGGAAATGAACGCGCTCCAACCAGATATCATCCTGTTGCCAGGCGATCTCTTCGATGATGATATTCAGCCTTTCCTTGATCAAAAAATCGATCAGACATTATCCAAGCTCCATGCCCCGTACGGAGTCTATGCATCGCTTGGAAATCACGATAGGCATGATGGTACGATAAAGGAACTAATCGAAGCTTTGGAACAGGGCGGAATCACTATCCTCTATGATGAGATCGTAGACGTTCAAGGGCAATTCACGCTCGTCGGGCGCAAAGACCGAATCGATCACGACAGGCGACCATTAGACTCACTGATGAATGGTGTGAACCTTACAAGACCTACTATATTACTGGACCATCAACCATATGAACTTGATAAAGCACAGCAGGCAGGCGTTGACTTGATGCTGTCAGGTCATACCCATGGCGGGCAGGTCTTCCCAGGCAACCTCATTACTGATGCCATTTATGAAAATGATCGGGGCTACTTGCAAAAGGGACAGATGCATTCGATTGTAACGTCCGGTTTTGGTTTTTGGGGTCCGCCTATCCGGATTGGTACACGCTCCGAAGTCGTTTCGATTCAAATCCAGTTCGAATAGGATAATTTCAGCAACGACCAATCTTGTTTTTAGCAAAAGGAACCCAGTAACTGAATTCATGGTTACTGGGTTTTCTATTGTGTGAAATCATCTCGTAAAGTTACAGGTAATTCGTCCATTTATCGATTATTCTTGTTCATACGAAGTAATTGTTCGCTTAAATATTCAGGCGTTTCCTTGAATCCCCTGGATACCCATTCGATGACCATCCCCAAGATGGCGTTGGCCTGATAACTTGCCGTATAATCCGAATGAAAGTCATCTGGATGGAGGATGTTTTCCTCGATGGAATCCTTTAAATAAACGCGGATGATGTCAAATAACGTATAGTAATACATCAGTGGCGCCTTTCTGTTGAAAACAATGGAATAAAAGGTATCGAACGTCTTTACATGATGAAAGATACGGACCATATGTGGTTCTAAATTCGCAATATGATTGTTTGTTAAATGAAAGGGCTCATAATAGGCTTTCTTCAAATCAATCGTGATTTCTTCAAAGTACATTTCAAACAACTCCGGTACATCCTGAAAATGTAAATAAAATGTCCCCCGGTTCACGTTTGCTTCTCTGCAAAGTTCCGCAATCGAGATCTTTTCCAGTGGTTTTTTTTCAAGTAAGGTCAATAAGGCCGTTTGCAAATTCTTCTTTGTTTTGATCACCCGTAAATCTTTTTTCATTGTATTTCTCCTTTAACGGACACATCATCCTAAATCTGTCTATTTATGAACACATTCTACCATTTTTGTCGATTGTACATATTCATTCTTTTCATTATAATTTTTATTGAACAAGTGTTCAATAAAATGGTGTGTAAGGGGGAGTATTTAATGAAATTACAAGATAAAGTAGCAATCGTCACAGGTGCAGCGTCAGGTATGGGGAAAGCCATTGCGGAAGGTTATGCAACTGAAGGGGCGAAAGTAGTGGTTTCGGATATGAACTTAGAAGGTGCAAAAGCTGTTGCTGAAGCGATCGTGGCTGAAGGTGGAACGGCATTTGCAATCGATACGAACGTAACAAAATCTGCTGACCTAGAACGCTTATTCGATGAAACATTAAAAACATACGGACAACTGGATATTTTAGTGAATAATGCTGGCATCATGGACGGCATGGAGCCTGTCAACGAAATTTCAGATGACCGTTGGGATATGATCTTTGCCGTAAACACGACAGCTGTCATGAAATCCATGCGCATCGCGACAAAACTATTCCTAGAGCAAGGGCACGGAGTCATCGTGAATAATATTTCTGCGGGCGGCCTACATGGCGGACGAGCAGGTGCAGCTTACACAGCTTCTAAACATGCGGTGGTCGGTTTAACTAAAAACACGGCATTCATGTTCGCTGACAAAAACATTCGTTGCAATGGCATCGCACCAGGTGCTGTCTTGACGAACATCACTTCATCGATGACTAGCGTTTCTGAAGTGGGTGTAGCTCGTCAAGGGTTGGGAATGGCCCTTAACCCGCGTGTCGGCCAAGCAGAAGAAATTGCTAAATTGGCTATCTTCTTAGGATCCGAAGATGCTAGCTTCATCAATGGACAAGTCGTTACAGCTGATGGCGGTTGGACAACTTATTAATCCAAACCTTATATTGAAGATTTTAATTTGATACGGTATACCTAAAAGCACCTCAAAACCTAGCGGTTTTGAGGTGCTTTTTTATTTCATAAATAGTAAATAGGGTTGAATTTCCATGGGTAGCGGGAGACAAAAGTTTGTCCTTCTTACCGGGGAGAGCCTTGCATAAATGGGTACATTCACGAACAGAATAGGAAAAGAAAAGGAAGGTCGGTGCCATGTTTTCATTTATAAAAGGAAAGCCTGATTCGGGAAATGATGAAAAGAATAACGGTCAAGATCCTTCTAGTGCTAAATTAAAAGACTATTTGGAGATGACATTGAAAGCGAATCTTGAAGTTTTGAAGAAGAAAACGGGGAACAGTTCGGATATCGTGATTCGATCATTATCTGAAAAAAATTTCAAGGTGAAAATTGCCATTGTATATATTAAAGGTTTAATTGACACTCAAACTTTACATGATTTCTTAATAGAGTCCATTCTTAATAATCCTGTGTTACACGAAAAGTCCATTCCTAAAGAGGCTTTACAGTTTATTGGCGAAGAGGTTATTGCTCTTGGAGAGATTAAAGAAGTTGTTGATTGGGATTCTTTATTCACGGACCTGATGTCAGGCAACACCATCATTTTTATAGATGGGGTAAGGGAAGCTCTCAGTGCCAGCACGCAGGGTGGAGAGAGACGTTCCATTCAGGAATCGACTACAAGTATTGCTATTCGTGGTTCAAAAGAGTCCTTTACGGAATCCATTGAGACTAATATAGCAATGGTTCGTAGAATAATTAATACTCCAGATTTGTGGAGTGAGTCCATGAAGATAGGTAAAACAACGAAAACGGATGTATCGTTATTGTACATAAATGGTATTGCAAAAAAGGAAATCATTGAAGAAGTGCGTACCCGATTAAAAAGGATTAACATCGATGGCATTCTTGAATCTGGATATATCGAACAGTTAATTGAAGATGAGACAAAAACGACGTTTCCGACCATCAACCATACAGACCGGCCAGATAAGATTGCAGGTAATCTACTTGAAGGGAAAATTGCCATATTTGTTAATGGGACGCCCTTCGTATTGCTTGTTCCCGCCTTATTTAATGATTTTTTTCAATCTGTTGAAGATTATTATGAACGGTTTGACATTTCTACGGCGATTCGCTTTTTACGTATCGCCATCTTCTTTATTTCTCTTGTAGGACCAGCAGTCTATATCGCTGCTACCACCTCCCATCAGGAGATGCTTCCAACAAAGTTGGTCATAATCATTGCGGCACAACGTGAATCGGTCCCATTTCCGGCATTTCTCGAAGCGCTCATCATGGAAATAACCTTTGAAATTTTAAGAGAAGCAGGCCTACGCATGCCTAAAGCGATAGGTTCGACTATCTCTATCGTAGGGGCGCTTGTCATTGGGCAGGCAGCTGTACAGGCAGGCATAGTCTCACCGGCAATGGTCATTGTCGTTTCAATAACAGCCATTGCCAGCTTCGCAACACCTTCGTATGAAGTGGCTATATCTGCACGTATGATCAGATTTGTATACATGTTAAGTGCCGCGGTATTCGGTTTCTATGGAATCACCCTTGCCTTTATCGTCCTAATTGTTCACTTATGCAGCCTGCGCTCATTCGGTGTCCCTTATATGTCTCCGTTGGCCCCATTCATAAAGGATGAAGTCGGAGATACGATTTTCCGTAGGCCACTTTGGGCTTACAAAAAGAAACCAAGATTAATGAGCGAATCTACTAATACTGGACAAGGTGAAACTCAGAAACCTAAGCCCCCAGGACCTCGTAACATGGTGAATTCTACCGTAAGAAAAGGTGGTCGCAATGAACCATAAATCGATTTTTCTTTATATGATGATGATATTCCCCATTTTCCTATCAGGGTGTTGGAACCAGAAGGAGTTAAACGACCTAGCCATCATTTCTGCTATGGCGATTGATAAGAATGATGATGGAACCTATACCAAGACGATACAAATAATCAATCCAGGTAACGTAGCAGGAGGGCTCCAGGGCGGTGGGGGCGGACAAAGTCCTGCTGTTTCCGTATACAGTGCTAAGGGGCATAGTACGCTGGAGGCTCATTTCAACGCAACATCGAAAGTCTCTCGTAGGCTCTATCATGCTCATGCAAATCTACTAGTCATCAGTGAAGAACTGGCAAAGGAAGAAGGAATTTCAACCATTTTAGATGCTTTTGAAAGGGATCCAGAAATCAGAGCCACATTAAAACTTGTGATTGCCCATGATACAAAAGCGGGGGATTTGCTTAAAACGTTGACGGCCATAGATAAAATTCCTGCAGAGAAAGTGAACGGCACATTAAAAATTACTGAATTAACAAAAGGAGAGCATTTGGAGGTTTCCATTCAGGAATTCATTTCTGTACTTACTGCCGATGGAAGGGAACCGGTCCTCAGCGGCTTTCGAATGAAAGGGAAGGTCAAACAGGGCAAAGATATGACGAATGTTCAAAAGTCGGAGCTCGATACAACACTGGAAGCGCACGGGCTAGCCATTTTTAGAGACGGGAAGTTAATTGATTGGTATCAGGGCGAAACCTCCCGAGGTGTTGTTTGGATACTGGACAGAATTAAAGAAACCGATGTTGAACTGGATTGGAGAGGGAATAAAAATAGCCTTGTCTATAATGTTATCCGTCAAAAAGTTAAAGTCACTGCTGACACGAAGAAGGACCTCCCTGTCATTACGGTACGAATCCGGGCGGAAGGAGATATTCGCGAAGTAAGGACACCCATCAATCTAAATGATCCTTCTATAATTTTGGAATTGGAAAAAGTAGTGAGAAAAGAAATCAAAAAGGAGCTAGAAAAGACAGTTAAGAAGACTCAACTAAATAAAACGGATATTTTCGGATTTGGCGAAGTGGTTCATCGGTCCGACCCAAAGCAATGGGAAGGTATGAAAAGTGAGTGGAATGAAGCTTACTTCCCGAAATTGACCGTAAAGGTTGAGGTAGAAGCTTTTATCAGGCGGAGTGGGTTAAGAAAAAATTCGTATCTTTCAGATATGTAAAGTCTAAGATGGGATGTGAATTTTATTGGAAAAGGCAAAGATCAGTACACATCAGCTGTTCGTGCTTATTGTCTTGTTTGAACTTGGCAGTGCGATATTGGTCCCCCTCGCGGTTGAAGCGAAACAGAATGCTTGGCTGGCTATACTAATTGGACTGTCAGGCGGGTTATGCTTATTTTTGATATATTATGCTCTTTTTTCGTACTATCCAGATATTCCTTTGACCGAATATCTGCAAAAAATACTAGGTAGCTTTGTAGGGAAAATATTGGCTTTCTTTTACATCCTTTACTTTATTTATATTTCCGCTAGAGTCCTGAGGGATTTTGGGGAACTTTTGATCACGGTCTTCTTTCCAGAAAGTCCATTATTTATTATGAATGCACTGATGATCATAGTCGTCGTGTATACAATTAGAAAAGGGATCGAGGTCCTGGCCCGAACTGGAGAATTGATTTTTATTATTATCGCTTTACTCGGCATCAGCGGCTTCATACTAATTAGTATTTCTGGAAGTATGCATATTTCTAACTTGCAACCTGTATTGGAAGAAGGATTAAGGCCAGTCCTAAAAACCGCTTTTACTACTCTATACTTTCCATTCGGTGAAATTATTGTATTCACCATGATTTTTCCCTTTTTGAACAAGCCCGAAAAGGTGATGAAAACAGGATTATACGGACTAGGGTTAAGTGGCGTGATTCTGGCACTGATCATGACAATAAATATCAGTGTACTCGGTGTGAGTCTACTTTCACGCACGCAGTTTCCCCTTCTTTCTACTATCCAGACCATAGAGCTAGCTGGGTTTTTAGAAAGATTGGATGTTACTTTTATGCTATCCTCCGTTTTTGCAGGCTTCTTTAAGCTAGGTGTTTTTTTCTATGCATCTGTGGAAGGTACCACTAATTTGTTCCAGATCAAAGAATCTTCTGTATTGGTTTATCCAATGGGGTTCATCGTCTTACTACTATCGATATTAATTGCCAGCAACTTTTCAGAACATGTATATAAAGGACTAGAGGTTGCTCCTTTGTATATCCATCTTCCCTTTCAGTTGGTTATTCCTCTTTTCCTTCTGCTCATTGCTTTTATCAAGAATAGGAAAGGGAAGGATGAAGGAATGAATGTGAACTGATAAATCGGTGGGACTAAAATCTATGGGGAGCGTGTTAAGGCTTGAAAGTATTAGGAATCTCTATTTTGATATTTGTATGCTTGATTTTGTTTTCGTTAGGAATAGATATGCTCATAGGCTTTGATGTGCCCACTTCCATTATAGACACGTTTAATCCTTTTCTTGTCATGGAGGTAGAGGAAGTGGTTCTTTTCTTTCTTTTTATTATCTATATAGTTTGCATTTCTACTCTAGCCATTTATCGAAACCGTAAAAAGAAGCAAGGAACAACAAAAGATTAAATATAAAAAACATAGCGCAAAACTCTTGGCTTTATTGATTAAGGACTTTGGGAGGCGTGATTATAGGGGTTTGCTACCCAACCCCTTTTATCTGAATATTATGTAAAAATATGTATGATTAATAGTATAATAAATGAAAACTTATAGAATGATTGGAGAGATGGGGATGATTTTACATACATGTATTTCAGGAGAAGGGTTCCCGCTTGTATTGATTCATTCAGGCGGTATGACGGGATTAACGGAGTATGAAGAACAAAGCGATTATTTTTCAGAGAGGAATTTCAAAGTGATTCGTCCTGATTTAAGGGGCCATGGTCAATCGGAGGGTCCGATTGATCATTATTTCAGTCATTGCGCAGACGACATCCATGACACATTGAAGGCATTGCGGATTGAAAAGTGCCATATTGCCGGAGTTTCCCTTGGCGGCATAGCCGCTTTATTATTTGCTAAGAAATATCCCGAGCAAGTGTCATCCTTAACCTTCTCCGGAATTTTCCCCATTGAGCCGGATAATTGGAAGGAGCTTTCGAAACAAGAAGCAGAGCATCACGAACAACTATTTGAAAATGAAGAAGTGGTTTCTATTTTAGATGGAATGCATGGAAACAATGACTGGAAAGCGTTACTCCGCTCTTTTCAAGGAGATGATTTTTATCCGTTCGCCGAAACGGGTGATGTTTCCCACCTTCCTGTTCCGGCTTTGTGTATGGTCGGCGAAGCAGAGAAAAACGAAATTTCAGCGGCTGTAACCTATAAGCAATTGAATTCGGATATCCACGTTTCTATCATTCCATTCGCGGGACATTTGGTGCACAGAGACCAGCCCGAATTATATTCACGAACACTACATACTTTTATAGAGTCACTGGATAACAATTCTTCGATAGTAAAGGGGTGAGTGAATGAAGAGTTGGAAGAACCCCATTCTATTACTATCAGGAATAGGGGTTTCGTATCTAGGAAACTGGATTTACTTAATTGCCCTTAATGTTTCCATCTTGAACTTGACCGGTTCAGCGGCAGCGGTGGCTGGACTGTATATGATCAGGCCATTAGCGACATTGATCACGAATACCTGGTCGGGGAGTGTCATTGATCGGGTCAATAAACGCCGGTTGATGATGTCCATTGATGTCGTAAGAGGGATCTTGATATTCTTGATTCCTTTTATCGGGTCATTATGGTCTATCTATGCGGTGCTACTATTAATCAATATTGTGGGCGCCTTTTTTGGCCCAAGTTCATCGGTCTACATAACGAAGCTCGTTCCTCTTGAACAGCGAAAACGTTTTAACTCCATCATGAGTTTGACCAGTTCAGGTGCGTTCTTATTGGGACCCGCCATTTCAGGAATCCTCATGATGTCGGTAGGGACCGATTTATGTATTGTGATCAATGCCATAACGTTCTTCGTTTGTGCTTTTTTCATCTACCTTCTTCCGGATATGGACGAAGATTTAGGAAAAGCGGAAAGAGCCCCCGTTTCCTTGAAAACGCTCCTGAGCGATTGGAAAGCGGTCAGGGAATTCACGAAGGGAGCCAAGTTCTTCATAACGGTATACATCTTGTTTCAAGGGGCCGTGCTCATCGGTTATGCCTTGGATTCACAAGAAGTCACCTTCATTAAACAGCACTTGGAATTGACGGATAAGGAATATGGCTTCATTACAAGTCTCACGGGTGCTGGGGCATTGGGAGGTGCGGCCGTTGCGGCTGCGGTTTCCAAGAAACTGCCACTTCGATACTTTGTAGGAGGGGGATTGTTCCTGTCAACAATCGGATACCTGTTATTTTATGCATCCGTGGACTTAATAACGGCGACGTCAGCTTTCGTGTTTTTAGGCTTTGTGATGTCATTTGCGAACGCGGGATACGCCACATTTTTCCAAAATAATGTACCGGTTGCGATTATGGGGAGATTTGGCAGCATGGCAGAAATGGTTCAAGGCATCGTACAAATTGTTTTGACGTTGTTACTCGGGTTAATGGCCGACTGGTTTTCGTTGCAAATGGTTTGTATCGGCTTTTGCCTATTAGGAATTGTACTGGCCGGGGCCCTTTGTCTGACCATATTCACCCCTTCCAAAGCACAATATTTTGAAGAAAAGGAAGAAATAATGACGGGGAATCTATGACTCTAGGATAGGAAAATCTTCTTCAAAATTTTTATGCCCCACCAAAGAAATACTGTCAATAACGCACTTTCACATATACTTAAACCACATACAAATAAGAGTCTTCCAAAATCTTCAAGCTCATTGAAGCCATAGAGTGGGAGTTCCCAATTGTTAAAGATATTATGATAGCTAATTATTACAAGTATTATAGGGAACAAAGACCAATAAAACTTATGGATGCGTTTAGGCAAATGTAGTTCCATATCAGTCAACTCCTTTGTAATTATTATATTATAAAAATTCAATATCTCGAGAAGAATTGACAGGAAGTTTTACAAGAGTCAAAAGACAAGAGATGGAGGGAATTTGATGTGAATATTAAGAAAAGGTATATGATAGCTTCGGTGTTCTTGACGATTCTCATTGTCTTCATATGGGCGAATCCATTTAAAAAGGAGATTTGGGATACGAATGCAAAGCTGCTCGAAGATAAGATCCTGACGATGGAGATACCGGACGAACCTGTGAATTTGACGGAGTTTACTCCATTTGAATGGGATAAAGTCTATTCATTTCCCGCGTATTATACAAAAGAAGATGTGTATGAGACGGTCGGATATAAGTGGGATAGAATTAAGGAAACGGTCAACGAGGGCATGAATCAAATCGTGTTCATGAAAGAGGGGGAAGTCGTTTGTTACATATATGGCTACCCAAGCAATAATAAATTCGGCATTTCCTTTAATCACGGAGAGTATAGTTATGGCGATACCGTATTATATGCAAAGGATAACGAAGTATTTACGGTGGTTAAAAAAGAAGACGTAACCTATTTGAACTTTGAGGGTGAAGAGTGAATGGGAAATCGGGGTCGCTTACATTCCGCCAATTTTTTAATCTTGGCTATGTATGAGATAGTTTGATATTTTCAAGAAATGAGTAACTTTAAAAAAGTTACCCATCCAACTAGTTAAGCTTTATTCTTATATATATTTGCTAACTTCATAGTGAAAAATTGAGGAATTAAATTCACAAGAGCAACAAATATAAGTAATTGATATGGAGTAAGTGGTTTAAAATAGCCACCCCAATGTTCGTTTCCTGCCATTTCACTGATAAAATAAAACGATATGATTGCAGATACTGTATTACCCGAAATAATAGGGATTGAGTTACTATATAATTTGCCGAAAAAGGCAAGAATCGAAGTTGTTACAATCATTAATAAATAGCCAAGCATGGAACGGTTATTAAAGTCTTGGTACATCGAAAAATAGACAAATGGGAAACAATATAGACAAACTATTAAGAAGCCAACTACTATTTTCCTCATATCTTCACCTCTGGTTATAATTATTGTACAAGCATTTCTTCCTTTCTAAGAAATCAAACATTCGAACATCATTTACTGCTTACTTTTCCAATCATCATAAAAATCTTTAAGTGTTGAATGGATGGCATGTAGAGCAATCAAGATTAAGTAGAGCATCATGACCGTAGCAATTTCCCCTGTAAAAAAAGCAATAATGGCGATACCCACTATCCAAAAGTAAAACATCATTTTATTCATTTTAAAACCTCTTTCTAGTCTATATAACCAAATTTTAACACAATGCTAGAGGGGATAGATGGGCTTGTAAGGAAATGAACGTTGATTAAACAATTTTATATCCATATAAATATTGGTTGATTAGGAGAGCAAAAATTATTTGGGTCTGGCAGTACACAGGTCAAGAGGACAAACAAAAAGGAGCCTTTATCTATGATTAATTACGATGGACGTACTTTTGCATCGACTGATAATACAGCAAACGGAGAGGTTTCTTCAAAAACCATTTTTGACTATCATCAAGAAGGGAATATTCTTTTTGCCACCTATAGCGGAGGATACATCCTAAAAGGGACCATGATCGGGATTGTACAGGAAAATGGCTGCATCCAGTTTAGGTATAACCATGTAAATGTTCAGCAGGAGATCAGAGGCGGGCAATGCTTTTCCACACCTGAGTTCCTATCTGATGGGAGAATCCGATTGCAGGAAAAGTGGAAGTGGTCAGATCGTGATCAGAGTGAGGGGGAATCGATTGTTGAAGAAGTGACCTGCCCACAGTGATTCCTGTTGGTGAATGAATGCTGCACCATTCTGTATCCTATCTAATCTAAATTAAATAGCGAATTATCTTTACATAAAATATGGGTAAAAAGAAAGAACTTTCAGAAAATGATTGACATTTTTTGAAAAAGTAAATATATTAAACCTATAAACTTTATTGGAATTAAATGAATTGGCTTACTGGTTAACCGGAGGCCCCTACGTTCACCACATGGTGAAAATGGGGGCCTCTTTTGTTTAAGAAAGGGGGGATTTGCGTTTCAGATATATACATATTGATCCAATGCAAGGAGCTCTAATGGGAAGAATCTTCAAAGGGATGTTCATGTGGTCCCTGAATCATAATTGAATAGTGTGGCTGACTAGACTTCTGGAGGCCTTCGTTTAATTGGAAAATTAATCGAGGGTCTTTTGTGTTTAAGAGCCCCGTAAATAAAGGAGAGTAAAAAATGAAAATGACTCGACAGGCCTTATTTTTAGTATGGATTGGTGCATTACTTGTGATAGTTGGTTGTTCTTCAGGGAAAGCAGTGGAGAAAAACCAGGATGGCTATGAAAAAGTGGAACTGAAGTATCAGGGATATGCTGGATCGGTACTCTATCCAGAACTGGCGGAGGATTTAGGTTATTTAGATCCGATTAAGTTAGATTGGGTGGGAAATGTGAATGGCGGACCTCAGGATATTCAAACGGCCGCGACGGGTCAAACGGATTTCGGTGGTGCCTTTAATGGAGCCATCATCAAATTGAAATCAAGCGGCGCCCCCATTAAATCGGTCATTGGTTATTATGGGAGTGATGAAGACACCTTCGTCGGCTTTTATACATTAGAAGGCAGCCCGATAAAAGATGCACGTGATTTAATCGGTAAAAAAGTCGGGGTAAATACGCTTGGAGCCCATCTTGAATTGGTTCTAAAGGAATATTTAAAGAAAAATGGCCTCACGGATGATGAAATCAAACAGGTTACGTTAGTGGTGGTGCCAACGGGGAATGGTGAACAAACATTACGCCAAAAGCAAATCGATGTCGTGGCTTTAAATGGAGCGGCACGTGACAGGGCACTGGATAATGGAGGCATCAGTAAATTATTTAGTGATTATGATCTATTTGGAACCTTTACGGCAGGAAGTTATGTCTTTACGGATAAGTTCATAAAGGAAAACCCGAATACCGTGAAAAAATTTGTGGAAGCAACTGCAAAAGCGATTGAATGGTCACGTACAACACCTCGTGAAGAAGTGATTGCCCGCTTTGAATCGATCATAGAGAAACGAGGTAGAAAAGAAGATTCGGAAACGGTTCAATATTGGAAAAGTCCGGGCGTAGCCGCAAAAGGTGGCTATATAAAAGAATCCGAATTCCAAGTATGGGCGGATTGGCTAGAAGCCAACGGGGAAATCAAAAAGGGCCAAGTGAAGTTGGATGACTTATATACGAATGAATATAATCCATATACGAAAGAGCTTGAAACTAAATGAATGGGGTGTGGATATGGCGGATAAAATTCGATTTGATCAAGTGACAAAGGTGTTTACTGTACGGGATACCGAAAAGGGAAAAGGCTCGAAGAAGGAGTTCACGGCGGTAAGGGATTTGAACTTCTCCGTGAAAGATGGTGAATTTTTAACGCTGGTCGGTCCAAGTGGGTGCGGGAAATCCACGTTGTTGGATCTGCTCGGTGGTTTAACGAAACCGACTTCAGGCCGTATCCTCCTTGATGGAAAGGAAATTACGGGACCTGGATTGGACCGCGGAATCGTGTTTCAGCAATATGCTTTGTTTCCTTGGAAGACAGCGCGAGGCAATGTTGATTTTGGTCTCGAAGCTAAGGGAGTTCCGAAGAAAGAACGACATGAACGGACGCAATATTACTTATCTTTGGTCGGGTTGGAGGGGTTTGAAGATCGTTTTCCTCATGAATTGTCAGGTGGGATGAAGCAGCGCGTCGCCATCGCTAGGAGTCTAGCTTATAATCCGGATGTGCTACTGATGGATGAGCCGTTTGCCGCATTGGATGCGCAGACGCGGGAAACCTTGCAGAGTGAATTGGTACGGATTTGGGAGAAGACCAAGAAAACGATCATCTTCATCACGCATGGCATCGATGAAGCTGTGTACTTAGGGCAGCGAGTCGCAGTAATGTCCACAAATCCAGGAACGGTCAAGTACATGGTGGATATCCCCTTGGATTCACGTTTGAACGAAGTGGACATTCGATCACATGAAGACTTTGTAAAAGCACGACATCATATATGGAGCCTTCTTCATGAAAAGGTCTATCAAGCGGCTTCCATTTAATTCATAAAAAAAGGAGTGGTTTATAGATGTCCAGTTTAGAAAAAGCTATTGCTGTACCTATTGAAAGAAAGCGGCCTATCCATTTATCGTTTACCTGGCTTCAAAAACTTGTGAAGCAGACAGCCGTGATCTTCCTGTTACTAGCCATTTGGGAGATTGCACCGCGAATTGGATTGGTGGATTCCGTATTCTTCCCCCCTTTCTCGGCAGTGGTTGCAGGATGGTGGGGATTGGTGACATCAGGAGAATTATTCGCCCATTTCAAGGCAAGCTTCTTCCGTTCGTTCATTGGGTTTGGGTTGGCCCTATTGATTGCGATACCTTTAGGTCTGATCATCGGCTGGTTTCCTTTGGCCAAAGATTTTTTGAACCCAGTATTGGAGTTATTCCGCAATACAGCCGCGTTGGCCTTATTGCCTGTTTTTATCCTATTGCTTGGGATTGGGGAAGTGTCCAAAATAGCGATTGTCCTGTTCGCTTGTACGTTTCCGATTCTTTTAAATACCATCAACGCCGTTCAAAATGTCGATCCGTTGCTCATCAAGTCAGCTAAATCAATGGGATTATCCTCTCAGAAACTATTCTATAAGGTTATTTTGCCGGCCTCTATTCCGACTATTTTTACCGGAATACGGATGGCGGGAACGGCATCGATTCTCGTGTTAATTGCAGCTGAAATGGTAGGAGCCAAAGAAGGCTTAGGTTACTTGATCAATTATGCGCAGATGAATTTCCAAATCGCTGAAATGTACGCCGGGATCATAACGATTTCTTTGCTTGGATTGTTATTGAATTATGTTTTAGTATCTCTGGAAAAACGATTCTCGGCTTGGAAAGTCAATCAATAATCGAAGGTAGAAGGGGTGGTTTGATGACGAATAATAAACGAGAAATGAAGTTAGGTGCCTTCTTCATGATTCCAGGTCATCACGTGGCAGCTTGGCGTCATCCAGAAGCAGAGGTAAGGGATATCATGAACTTTGATTTTATAAAAAAGCTGGCCCAAACTGCAGAGCGCGGAAAATTCGATTTACTGTTCCTTGCCGATCATGTATCACTCAACACGCAGGATGAACAAGTATTAGGGCAAACCGTAAATACACGCTTTGAACCATTTACCTTGTTATCGGCGCTTTCAGCGGTAACGAAAAACATCGGGCTGGTTGGTACCGTATCGACGACGTATAACGAACCTTACCATGTCGCCCGTAAGTTTGCTTCTTTGGACCATCTGAGCAATGGGCGAGCAGGATGGAATGTTGTCACATCAGGCTCTGATTCAGAAGCTCGTAACTTTAATCTCGACGCACATCCCCTTCATGAAAAGCGGTATGAGCGTGCTGAAGAGTTTGTGAATGTCGCTCAAAAGCTTTGGGATAGCTGGGAAGATGAGGCGCTGGTCATGGATAAGGAATCGGCGCAATTTGCGGATGGTTCAAAGATCCATGCCGTCAATCATAAAGGGGAATGGTTCTCCGTTGCAGGACCACTGAATATTTCCCGTCCTGTTCAAGGTCATCCGGTTGTAGTTCAAGCCGGATCTTCCGAAGCCGGAAAAGAACTGGCGGCGCGAACGGCCGAAGTGATTTTCACTGCTTGGCAAACATTAGAGGAAGCACAAGCATTCTATGCGGATGTAAAAGGGCGGATGGCGAAATATGGTCGTGCCCCTGAGGAACTGAAAATCATGCCTGGAGTATTTCCCGTCATCGGGAATACGGAAGAGGAAGCAAATGAGAAGAAACAAGCATTGGTCGATCTGATTCCAGAAGGAGCCGGTGTGTCTCTTTTATCGAAGATGGTCAATGTCGATTTGAGTGGTTACCCATTGGATGGTCCCTTGCCTGAACTTCCTGATTTAGAAGAAGTCAATGGAACAAAAAGCCGCTTTCAGTTATTGAAGGATGTGGCGAACCGTGAAGGGTATACAATCCGTCAGCTATATCAACATATTGCAGGTGCTCGCGGGCATCGTGAAATTAAAGGGACACCAATACAAATTGCTGATCAACTTCAAGAATGGTTTGAAAATGGAGCGGCAGACGGATTTAATGTCATGCCTCCCTATTTACCGGGCGGGTTAGATGATTTTGTCGATCAAGTCATTCCTGAATTGCAAAGGCGGAACATATACAAAACGGAGTATTCAGGCAGCACATTGTGTGGAAATTTGGGATTACAACGTCCGAAAAACACCCTCCTTGAAAAAGTGGCGGGCGCTCATATATAAGTGTTGAAAATAAAACAGTAGAAAGAAGGAGATTAGATGAGTACGAATAAAAAAGAAATGAAATTAGGCGCTTTTTTCATGATTCCTGGACACCACGTGGCCGGTTGGCGCCATCCCGAGGCTGAAACTCATAATATATTGAATTTTGATTTTCTAAAAAGACTGGCCCAAACAGCAGAGCGCGGCAAATTCGATATGCTGTTTGTGGCGGATGTCAATGCACTTCAACATAACGGTGCTAAAAACGTCCAAAGAGCGGGAATTAGTTTTGAACCGTTCACCTTGTTATCAGCACTTTCAGCGGTAACGGAAAAAATCGGGCTAGTCGGCACGGTGTCCACGACGTACAACGAACCCTATCATGTAGCCCGTAAGTTTGCATCGCTCGACCACTTAAGCAATGGTCGTGCAGGGTGGAACGTCGTCACTTCCAATACGGATGCCGAAGCAAAGAACTTTAACTCGGACCATCATCTTTTACATGAAAGGCGTTATGAACGGGCCGAGGAATTTGTGGACGTTGTAGAAAAGCTTTGGGATAGCTGGGAAGATGAGGCGTTGATCATGGATAAGGAATCCGCGCAATTTGCCGATGGCTCGAAAATCCATGCCATCAATCATAAGGGTGAATGGTTCTCCGTAGAAGGACCCTTGAATATTTCCCGTCCGGTCCAAGGCCATCCCGTCGTGGTTCAAGCGGGATCATCCGAAGCTGGAAAAGAGCTGGCGGCACGAACGGCGGAAGTGATTTTCACAGCGTGGCAAACAATCGAAGAAGCTCAAGCATTCTATGCGGATGTGAAAGGAAGGATGGCGAAATATGGCCGTTCCCCTGAGGAACTGAAAATCATGCCGGGTGTCTTCCCCATCATTGGGGCAACAGAAGAAGAAGCGAATGAGAAAAAACAAGTATTTGAGGAACTTATCCCAGAGGAAGCTGGCGTTGCACTTTTGTCGGCGATGATCAGTGTGGATTTAAGTGGGTATCCCGTTGATGGACCACTGCCAGACCTGCCGGAACTAGAACAAATCAATGGAGGTAAAAGCCGTTTTACATTATTGAAGGATCTGGCTGAACGTGAAAACCTGACCATACGCCAGCTATATCAACGAACAGCCGGCGCCAGAGGGCATCGTGAAATCAAAGGAACACCGGAACAAATCGCAGATCAATTGCAAGAATGGTTCGAAAATGGAGCGGCGGACGGATTCAACATCATGCCTCCTTATTTACCGGGCGGCCTTGAAGACTTCGTCGATCATGTCATCCCTGAATTGCAAAAACGTGGCATATTCCGTACCGAATACACAGAAGATACCTTACGCGGAAACTTAGGACTGAATCGGCCAACCAACACGTTGGTCAACAAGATTATAGAAACCGTGTAACCAGTAAGGCCGGGCGATTCTGCCCGGTTTTTTGTTTTTCTTTCCATGCACTTCTTTACCATTAAAATTCAACCGATATATCGCCTCAAGATGTACGGAATTCCTTACTGGCGCTTTCAAATTGAGGAATGAAGTTTATGAAATGATTCAGATGTTCTTTCATTTTTTCCTCTGCAGCTTTTGGATCCTTCTGTTCTATGGCTTTGTATATGCCGTGCAGTTCCTTGTTAAGGTCCTCTTTTAATTCACTGGAACAATCAGTTGACTGAAAGTATGGAATAATCGCTTCTGAAATCGCTTCAATATTAATCATTATGAGTCGGTTTTTTGTGGCTTTTGCTATAGCCCTATGAAATTTAAAGTCATCTCTAAAGTAGTGCGAATCATTAACGGAATCTATTTTTGGAATTAAACTCTTTAACCTAATAAGATCTTCATCTGTACGCATTGCTGCAGCAATTCCACATGCTTTGATCTCTATCATTTTTCTCATTTCGATTACTTCCTCTAACGTAATCCCCTTTAAACTGAGGGAAAGAGTTATGTAATCGCTAAAGTCACTTACGAATGAATCAGGGTCAAACTCCGTAATGAAGTGTCCCCCCTTAGCTCCCGGTTTTGTTATGACTAATTTAGAAGACGACAATATTTTAATGGCATCCCGAACTGTAGGCCTACTCACTTGAAATTCATTGGCAAGTTCTTTTTCCCCAGGCAGTTTATCCCCAGGCTTTAAGTCTTTATTGATTAAGGAATCTTTAATTTGCTCTGCTATTTGTTCGGATAGACTTAATAGTTTCTTTGTATGGATCAACGTCCAATCACCTCGATGGATTTTTTACGGACAAAACAACTAAATTGATTATAGATTAAGCGTTTATAAATGAGTTCAACTGTATTTAGTAAGTTAATTTTGTTTACTGTGGAGCTTAATAAAATATTACTATATTTTTACATAAATTGATATAATTTGATATTAATGTGTTTTTCAACGCAAATCAATAGTATTGTAAATAACCTTTAAATGTAAAAACATTTTACAATTAAAGGTTATTTACAATTGGAGTGAAGGTGGTAAGATTATGTTATTGGATTTTATTGAATTTTCTAATAACTAAAGAAGAGGTGGTAAAGTGATCATTACACTTGAACAAACAGAAAGAGAGCAACGGTTACAAGCGGTAAGGAATGTAGTCAGAGAAAAGAATTACAAAGGTATGTTATTTGTAGCTGATTCTTATTTAGGGAAGAAAGGTTCCCTGCGTTACTTATTTGACAATCACTTGATCCATCGATACGGTTTCGGATTAGTGTTGCCAGATGACCAATATCAGATTCTTCCATCCGGGCTCCATTGGTGTACCGATCGTCGTGTTCCAGATACGCTATTCCCTTCCGACCATGAAATCATGGAAGTAGTCCGAAGGTTAAAAGGGCATAACGTTACAACGGGGGTAGTTGGAGTAGTTGGATTGAATAATACAATGAAACTCGAGGACTTCCATTATTTAACTCGAGAATTACCTGATATTGAATGGGTGGACGCTAGTGTGGCATTTGATGAAATTCGTTCTATTAAAAGTAAACCAGAGATAGAAGGAATTAAAGAGGCCAATCGTATTATTGAAGAAAGTTTCGATGCCATTATCGATCATATCAAACCGGGTTTAACTGAAGAGGAAGCCGTTTCGGTCGCTTATTCCACGGCTCATGCTTTAGGAGCAAAAGATACTCTGTATTTAACTCTATCAAGCGAACAAGCAGGAGCAGTAGAACCATATTTCTTAAATCCACGGCCGAAAGTGATCAAGGATGGAGATTACTTGATCATTTCTTTAGAAGTAACTGGGCCTTCAGGACATTGGGTGGAGCATTCCAGAATGTTCTGTTTCGGACAGCGAGATGAAGAAATGGAGAAATTGGCAGGTCTAGTGGCAAAAGGTATTCAATATGCCGAAGTGACGATGAAACCGGGAGTTAAAGTGACGGATATTCAAGAACAGGTTGAAAAGATGGCACAAGTAGAAGGATATCATTGTGGTCATTTAACGGGTCATGGAATTGGAATGGATGTAATTGAACGACCATTTGTCGCAAGACAAACGAATACAGCATTCGTTGGAGTAGAAGTGCCAGGTAAAGATGATGAAGAATTACTTTATTTGAAAGAAGGTATGGTCATCAGTTTTCACCCTCAAATTATGCGAACCGATAAACAAAAATCCGCTTACATGTCAGATGTTTTTGTCATTACAGAGGATGGCGCCGAACGATTATCATCACGTAATCATGAAGTTATTTTAATAGGGGGCGAAACTATACGATGAAGTTTAGAATAGGAATCGATGTTGGAGGTACTTTTACTGACTTTTTATTAATTGATGAAAATGGGAATTCCGAAGTGTATAAAACCCTTTCCACACCCCAAGACCCTACAATCGGATTCTTCAATGGCTTGAGTGAAATGGCAGGCAACCATGGACTCTCGTTAAAAGAGTTCATTGGAAATGTCGAGCTGATTGTACACGGTACAACGGTTGGAACAAATGCAGCATTAACCTATTCAGGAGCCAAAACAGCTCTATTCACAACAGAAGGGTTCCAAGATATTCTTCAAATAAGAAGGGGAATCCGTCCTGATGCTTATAACAACAAATATGATTTACCTACACCATTCGTTTCACGAGATCTGCGAGTAGGGATAGAAGGAAGACTTGATTACTCTGGGAGTGAAATTACACCGCTTTCTGAGCAAGATGTATTGAATGCCTTGGAATATGTGAAAAAGCAAGAGGTCGAAGCTATTGCCGTTTGCTTTATGCATTCTTATACAAATGACTCCCATGAAAAACAAGTCGGAGACATACTAAAAGAAAAACTTCCCAATGTATATTTAACCTTATCCAGCGAGTTAATCCCACGTGCAAGGCTTTATGACCGCGTCAGTACTACAGTCCTCAATTCTTACATTGGCCCCATCATAGAAAAATACCTAACGAAATTGATCCAGCGTTTATCAGATATAGAATTCCAAGGCACGCTGTTAATTATGCAATCAAATGGTGGAGTGGCAACTCCCGAGGCGACTATCGAAAAAGCCGCCAATACTTTATTATCTGGTCCAGCTTCTGCTCCCATCGCAGGTAGTTATTATTTAAAACCTCTTGGAATTAAGGATGCATTGACTATGGATATGGGTGGAACAAGTTTTGATGTTGCCTTATTAAAGGATGGCTATCCCCTTATCCGAACAGAAGGTGAAATTGCTGATTGGCCAATAAGTCTTTCAACCGTGGATATCCATACAATTGGTGCAGGAGGTGGCTCTATTGCCTGGGTCGATGAAGGTGGATTGCTACATGTAGGTCCTAAAAGCGCGGGAGCCCATCCAGGTCCAGTCTGTTATGGATTCGGGGCAGAGTTCCCGACAGTAACCGATGCCAATTTAGTTCTCGGTTATTTAAACCCGAACTTTTTCTTAGGCGGCAAGATGAAACTCGATGTGGAGAAGGCGAGAACGGCCATCCAAAAACATATCTCTGAACCTCTTGGACTATCTGTACAAGAAGCGGCCCAAGGAATCATAGATATGGTCAACGTGAATATGGCAAGTGGCATACGGGAAATAACAGTGAAAAGAGGATATGATCCTCGGGAATTTCCTCTTGTTTGTGCAGGAGGTGCAGGACCGTTGCATGCGGTAGCGATTGCTCAGGAATTGGATAACACTCTTGTCATCGTTCCAAAAGAATCATCCATTTTCTGCGCAGCGGGCATGTTGATGTCTGACCTACGTCATGATTATGTCAAAGCCTATCGCTCCCCACTTGGAAAAATCAATATAGAGCAAGTGGAGGCCATTTTCTCTGAGTTAGAGGGCGAAGGATACCAGACGTTGAAAAAAGATAAAGTAAAAGAGGATGAAATGCAATATCAATATAGCATGGATATGATGTACTACGGTCAATATTACGAAGTAACCGTGCCATTTACAGCCGAGGAGATGGACGGCCTTACGATAGAAGTAATAGAAAACAAGTTCCACACATTGCATGAACAACTATACGGGTACTCCACGCCTGAAATGCAAGTGGATGTGATCAATTTCAATTTATCGGCAATCGGTGTAACGAAAAAACCTAACATGCAACAAACGGAATATAAAGGGACGTCATCAGAACATGCAATAAAGGGATATCGTCCAGTTTCTCATGGTCAAAAGGGAACCTTGATGGACACCCCAGTTTATGACGGGGACATATTGGTTCATGGTAATCAAGTGATTGGACCCGCCATCATCGAACAGAAAGTCACGACTATCGTTGTATTAAGTGGGTACAATGTTCTTCTCGACAAAAATGACAACTATATCATGTATCGCAAGGAGATGGATGAGAAATTGTTACAACCATTCATTGAAGAGAAACGGGGTGTCGCAATTGAGTAGGATAGTAGAAAAGAGTGTTGACCCAATCTTGGCTTCCATCATTCAGCGTCGGTTAAATGCTATAACCCATGACATGGCAAAAGTGTTACAGCGAACATCACGTTCACCGGTATTTAATGAAGCAGGAGATTTCGTTACGGGGCTATTCGATCATCAAGCGAGAATGATTGAACAGAGTGCGAACATACCGATAATCGGGTTTGGGGCCCAACCTGCATTACCCAATATAATAGAATCGTTTAAAGATGACATTTTTCCTGGAGATATCATTCTACACAATGATGTCTTTGAAGGGGGAAATCAAACACATGATGTAGGCGTTTATAAACCGGTATTCCATGAGGACGAATTGGTTGGATGGGTTGTCAGCAAGGGACATTTAACTGATTTAGGAGGCGCGACACCAGGCGGTTATAATCCAAAACATACGGAAGTGTGGCAGGAAGCCATACGGATCCCAGGATTGAAAATCGTAAAAAAAGGCGAAGTCATCCATGATGTATGGAAAATGCTGTTTTCAAATGTACGTGTCAAAGTTGTTGAAGAAGATGTCAAAGCTATGATTGGCTCTTGCAACATCGGGGAAAGAGAATTTGTGAATCTTATAGCCAAATATGGTAAACAAACATTCCGGAATCATTTAGATTACGTGATTGAAGCTACAAAGAAGCAAGTGAAGGAAAGAGTCAGCAAGTGGAGAAAGGGCACTTATTATGGGGAGAGCTATATGGTCTCCGATGGTTTTGATACCAAGAAGAAATACAAAGTAGCAGTAACCATTACAATCGACGATGGAAAAGTGAAAATGGACTTCACAGGAACTGCCGATCAAGCCCCTGGATTTACAAATATGCCACCGGCTTCAGCAAAGGCTGCGTGTGCCATTGCCTATCTGATGTTGATTAATCCAGGCGATACCATTGCCCAAAATGAAGGATTATTTGCAGGGCTGGAGTGCTTTTTTCCGGAAGGAAGCATCGTAAACCCGAGATTCCCTGCAGCAACCTTATTTGGTAATCAAATGGCGGACGTTTTGCTCGAAGCGATTATGAATGCTCTACAGGAGGCCGTGCCTGAATATGTAACAGCGGGTTGGGCAAAAGCGTGTCCACCTGTATGGACGGGAACAGATCCAAGAAATAATGAACCTTACTTTGATTTTGGGTTTATGGCCAAAGGCGGTCAGGGTGCCTTGAAGGGCAGTGATGGCTTTGATGGAATCGGTTTTTCAGGTGCAGCAGGTTGCATGCTTTCGCAAGATCCGGAAATGTTCGAAATAAAAGACCCATTTTTAATAGAAAGATATGAACTCTTGAAAGACTCGGCTGGCTCAGGTCAATACCGTGGAGGGTATGGTACCTACGTCAAGGTGCGCATTGATGGGGACAATAACTCAGTCGGTACAATCGGTGATGGCATGGCATATGAAGGTGCTGAATTACCTAAAGGAATATATGGCGGTTTAGATGGGACATATAATCAATTTTCCTTGAAGTTCCCAGATGGTACAGAACAGCAATTAGGTTCAAAAGATATGTTGTTCGATGTACCAAAAGGGACAGTTATGGAAATGTATTCTGGAGGTGGTGGTGGATATGGTTCACCATTCCTTCGCGATATAAATAAAGTCCAACAGGAAGCTATCGCTGGATTGCTTTCTATCGAAAAAGCACGAGAAGATTATGGTGTGTTGATCGATTCAATAACCTTCGTAGTAGATGAACAGGCTACTAATAGGTTGCGAGAAGAAAGGTTGAAGGTGAATAAATAGGTAGGCATAGGAACTTCAACTTAGGAGAAAGCCGGTATGTTCCCTTTAATAATAGATATCTGAAAATTTAGAAAAAATAAGCGATTGAAGGCTTTTTAAACTGGTATTACACACGGCATGAAATCATTGAAAAATAATCGATAGATTGGGGATACCTATATGACAATTAGTTTTCAAATGACAAACGAACAAATGAAGTTAAAAGAAACGTGTAGAGAACTAGCGAAAGACTTTGCAACTCGTGCATCGAAGCATGATGAAGAACGGTCAGCTCCAGTGGAAAATTATAAGAAATTACAAGAGGCTGGATTTTTCGGTTTAACGATTCCAAAGAAATTTGGAGGGCTTGGAGAAGGGTTCCTCGGTTACACGATTGCGGTTGAAGAGCTTGCACAAGGCTGTGCGGCAACCATGATGTCATGGAATATGCATGTAGCTGGAACGGCAGCCATTATGGAAAACCCTGAAATTAGTGATGAAAAGAAACAGTATATTGCCGATCTAGTCATCAACGAAGGCGCACTATTGTGCCAATCTGTTTCGGAACCAACCTCTTCTAGTTTAATAGGGCAATCCTATACCCCTTCCTTAAAAGCGAAGAAGGTTGAAGGAGGTTATATCTTAAATGGAAAAAAAGCATTTGCGTCGATGTTTGAAGCAAGTGACTATGTGTATCTATACGCCCATCCGGAAGAAAGCGAGAATCCACAAAGCAGCATCGGTTTCTTTTTATCAACAAAATCGGAAGGGATTTCTGTAATCGACATTTGGGATACTTTGGGTATGCGTGCAACGCGCAGTAACACAGTAGTCTATGAAAATGTTTTTGTTCCGGAGGAAAATGCCATTCATAAAACGGAAGAATTTTTGAATTCGTTTATTATGAAAAACGCAGCCTGGGCTTTCGGGACGTTTGCATCGATGTATTACGCAATCGGGCGCGGGGTCGGGAACTGGGTGAAGGAAACGTTGATGACAAGAAAACCAAAAGGTTTTTCTCAACCCATGGGCTATCACCCGGCCATGAGAGCACGTGCAGGAGAGATATTCGCGGATCTCGAGGCCGCTCGATTCCTAGTCTATCATGCCGCTTGGTTACATGATACAAAAGGGCCGGGCCCTGAAACGACAGCGGCGTGTCTCCGTGCGAAGTACATTGCCGCCCAAACGACTGGCCGTGTAGTTCGTTCAGCTACAATTGCCTGTGGTGCACATGGTCTCATGAAAGGACTGCCATTTGAAAGAATGCTTAGAGATGCGGTGACAGCACCCATTATGCCACCTAACGAAGATGCATGCCTAGATTTAATCGGAACCATGGACTTAGGCTTGAATCCTGAAGAAATCTTGCCGTTTTTGAAGGAGGAAGAAGTATGTCAAACAGTGAAGAATTAAAGAATCAGGTAGCTATCATAACGGGGGCAGCCAGTGGTATCGGTAAGGCCACGGCTGAACGATTTTCAAAAGAAGGCGCATATTTAGTTTTAAATGATATAAATGCAGCGGTGTTAGAAGAAGTGGTTTCTCAATTATCAAATCCTGATCAGTGCGTGTTAGTCCCTGGTGATATTTCTCTAGAAACCACTGTTCAACAGTTGCACGATGCGGCAATAAAACGGTACGGGAAAATTGATATTCTGGTTAACAATGCAGGTATTCATTGGATTCAAGATATAACGGAGACTTCAACAGAGGAATTCGATCAAGTGTTCTCGACGAATGTAAAAAGCATGTTTCTCACCTGTAAAGCGGTCATCCCAACGATGGTACAACAAAAGAGTGGGGTCATTATCAATTTGAGTTCGATTTCAGCCTTCGTCGGTCAAGAGATGATGGGGAAAAGCACCTATTTATATAACATGACTAAAGCCAGTATTCTTCAACTAACCCGTTCATTAGCTACCCGTTATGGGAAAGAGGGAATTCGAGTGAATTGTGTAGCGCCAGGCGCAACAAAAACGAACCAGATTAATGAAACGCACACGGATGATCTGGAGAACTTTTGGAGTGCAGTTGGTGGAGCCCATCCAATCGGCAGATATGGCGAGTCGGAAGAAGTTGCGAACTGTATCCTATTTCTAGCTTCCAAAGAATCATCATTCGTTACAGGATCTTCGTTCGTTGTAGATGGAGGGTACTTAGCTCAATAAAGGTCTAGAGGGGGATAAGCTAATGAAGCAACAAAATTGGGATGAACTAATCCAGCCAAACCGAGTACATCGGCATTTATATACTAAACCGGAAATTTTCGAACAAGAAATGGTGAATATTTTCGGGCAGACTTGGGTCTATGTAGCACACGAAAGTGAAGTGCCCAATAATAATGACTTTAAGACGGGCTACCTCGGCCAACGTCCTATCATAACTGTAAGGGACAAAGATGGAGTTTTTCGAGTCCTATTCAATAGATGTACGCATCGAGGGGCGACGGTTTGCCGAGCGGAAAAGGGTTCAGCAAAAGTATTCACTTGTCCATATCATGGGTGGAACTTTCGGAATAATGGAGAACTGGCTGGTGTCCCATGGCCCAAGGGATATGGGGAGTCTTTTAATAAAGATGAACTAGGATTAGGGCAAGTACCAAGAGTCGAGAGTTATCGTGGATTCATCTTTGCTACTTTAAATGAAGAGGCTCCTAGTTTGGAGGAACATCTTGGGGCGGCAAAAGAATTAATGGATCAATGGCTCGATCGCTATGATGGAAAAAGGATCATCCTTGGTAATGCACACCGGATGATTTACAAAGGAAATTGGAAATTGACATACGATAATGCGGCAGATGGTTATCATGTCACTTTCTCACACCGCTCCCTGCTTGAAATGGGTGGAAGAATGGGGGAAAACAAAGATATGACTTATTTCTCTGCGAACCCTGATTACGGTCCAATGTACGTACAGTATTTGGGGAATGGTCATACTTTTATCGATCAACGTCCTAACTATAGTGAAACAGGTGAGTACTGGGCACAACAAAGAGCACAGCCAGGACGTGAAGTTAATGAAGGGAATGTCCGTCAAAAATACGGCGATGAGGCAGATGCATTATTAGATCAGGCAATTGGTGCCCAGATGAATCTTAATATCTTTCCAAACCTATTGTTCATAGGCAATCAAGTCCAAGTGATTCAGCCACATGCTGTAGATCGTACAGAGTTGATATGGTATTCCACTGCAGTTGAAGGGTTGCCTGAGGAAATAAATACATTGCGTATGAGAAGCCAGGAAGACTTTCCGGCATTCGGGGAACCTGATGATATGACGAACTTCGAGGAGTGCCAACGGGGACTGTCTATTTCGGAAGTGGAGTGGATCAATACCGAAAGGGGATTTGGCCTTTCCAATCAACAATCCACGAACGAACAAGGTGTGATAACCGGACCGGTCACGGATGAACTGTACATCCGTAATTACTACAAAGAGTGGAAAAGGTTGATGACGAGCAAAGTCCATTCAGGTGCACAGCATTAAGAATAGGAGGGATCAAACATGAATGTAGATAGTTCCAAGTTCTCGAATTATATGGATAACGATTACTACAACCAGTTAATCGATCATTTAAAAGACTGGGAATTAGACGTAGGTGTTGCAGACGATGGAATAACGAGGGAAATTGAAAAATTCCTGTATCAAGAAGCACGTTTATTGGATGAAGGTAAGCTAGAAGATTGGCTGAACCTCTTTTCTTCTGAATGTTTATATTGGATTCCATCTATACCCGGTGGAGGTAATCCGAAAAAACAAGTATCCATTGCTTTTGATGATCGACGCCGCTTGGAAGACCGGGTCTACCGTCTTCGTACTGGATATGCCTGGTCACAGATCCCAAGTTCAAGAACCATTCGTTTGCAAAGCAATATAGAGGTATGGAAAGAATCCAACCAAAAAGATCTTCGGGCCCGCACTAACTTCTTGGTATCCGAGTTTCGTAATGGTAAACAAAAATCATATGCAGGCTGGAATGGCTATCGATTAGTGCAGGAAAACAATCAATGGAAAATAGCCGTTAAGCAAGTGAATTTGATTGATTGCGATCAAGGCCATGAAAATATGACGTTTATTTTATAAAAAAGGGGAGATTTGTATATGAATAGCCAAGGAATCGTAAAAAACCGGGGATTTATCGATCGTTTTAACTTATGGAATACGGAACAAAGTGAAGCCGTTGAAAAAATCCATGCCGTGATTAAAGAAAAGGGTTTACGTTTGATACGTGTCGCATGGTCGGATCAACATGGTATATCACGGGCTAAAACTTTAACCATTCCAGCATTTTTAGGGGCAATGAAAAACGGGATTGATTTTAATACGGGTCCCCTATTTTTCGATACAGCCAATGCCATTGTATATAACCCCTTTATGAAAGGCGGCGGATTCGATTCAGATGAAATGACCGGCTGCCCAAATTATACACTCGTACCTGATCCCCTTACATTTAAATCTCTTCCATGGGCTGAACATACTGGATGGATATTATGTGATGCCTATTTGAAAAATGGTAACCCTCTCCCCTATGACAGCCGTCAAATCTGTAAAAAGGCATTGAAAGAACTAAACTCCATAGGCTATGACCTACTTTCCGGATTAGAAGTGGAATTTTCCTTAACCAAAATCGTAGACGATGAAATAGATGCCTCATTACTTGGAGCGCCTGGTAGCCCAGGGCAACCTCCAAAAGTAGTACCGGTTGCGCGCGGCTATCAATATCAACTGGAAGCGCATAATGATGAAATAGATGACATCTTACAAATAATCGCTGAAAATATCCAACAATTGGACTTACCTTTGCTCACGATGGAGGATGAATGGGGCCCAAGTCAATTAGAATTTACGTTTGCACCAATGAAAGGGATTGATACAGCGGATACCATGCTTTTATTTCGGACAGCTGTAAAACAAATCTGTAAACGCCACGGATATTTAGCCACCTTCATGTGCAGGCCGTCGATTCCAGGGTTTTTCTCAAGCGGTTGGCATCTACACCAATCCTTGATTGACATAAATACAGGAGAGAATGCTTTTATACCAAACAATTCAGATGGTCCCATTTCAGAAATCGGACAACAGTTCATTGCTGGTATCCTAGAAAATGCAAGGGCGGCAACTGTTTTTACAACCCCAACAGTAAACGGATATAAGCGTTTTAAACCTAACTCATTAGCTCCAGATCGTGCTGGTTGGGGTTTGGATAATCGTGGGACGATGATTCGTGTAATCGGTGGAATCGAAGATGATAGTCTTCACTTCGAAAACCGTGCTGGAGAACCAGCTGCCAATCCATACTTATACATGGCTTCACAAATCTTATCGGGACTGGATGGAATAGAGAGGAAACTACAACCAGGGCCATTAAGTACAGAAGCCTATAATGATAATCGCCCGTTATTGCCAAAAGATCTACAATCTGCTGTGGATTCACTAAAGGAAAGTGAAGTTTTCCATAATAAAATGGGAACAGACTTTGTGAATTATATTATTAGCATGAAAGAAAGTGAAATAAATCGTTATACGACATATGTCCAAGAAAATAACATAGAAGACTATGCGAATATCGTGACCGAATGGGAACACCTGGAGTATTTTGAGATCTTTTAAAGCGGAGGACGAGGTGAAGATAGTATGGATCTGCAACAGCAAAAAGAAATAGAAGAGTTAAAGTCATATATTCAACAATTACAAAAAAAGATAACTATTTATGAGACGTTAGCGGAAGCCGTTCGACTGGCACATGTCCAGGATAGGAGCATTTACTCCCATGATGCCAATCAGGAAGATTACCTGGCTATAGATCGTGATGATTATGCCAAGTGTATGGAAATTATATCGGAAGTCGATCTATGGAAACCATGGAAACATACCCTCCAAAGAAGAATTACGAATAACTAGGCAAGGAGGGGACTTGTATGTGTGAACTATTAATCGTAAAGTCTCAGAACTCTATTCCGATGGAATGGGTTCTGGGTTATGCGAAATTATTGGACGAATACGGACTCGGTGGATTCAGTTGGGGTGTTGCTTGGAAGGATACTGAAGGGGAGCTACGCTGCTATAAATCCGTGGACGGGATTAGAAAAGATCAACAAGCATCTGAAAGGCTAAAGGGCATAACCTCCAAAGAGATTTTTATACACTTGCGTCGGCCTAGCTTGATGAACAGCATTACCCCTTTCAATATTCAACCGTACCTCACAACCGACCACTCCCTTGCTTTTGGGCATAATGGGAATTTTGAAGAACATGAGTCTTTCCGGTCGTCTTTTCTTCAGTTATTAAAAGGAACTTCAGATAGCGAAATAGCCTTCCAATACTTCTTTCAACACCATAAAAAATACAATCGCCCGGTAGAAGCTTTGGAAGAAACACATCGTGCATTAAAAGGAAAAGCGAATATGGCGCTTTTTAGAAAAAATGAAGCGACAATCATCTATTCTGGAAATGTGGATAACAAGATGTATTCGTTTCAATTAGATGATATAAAGTGTGTATCGACATCTGTGCACAGTCATGATGACTTTGTCTTCCAAAACATTTTCCCATCCGCAAAGGATATACGTCCATTACCGTTATTTACTTCATTACTTTTAGAATGATCTTAGCATGTCTACGTAAATAAAAAGGAGGATTATGTAATGCACGGCATAGATTTAAAAGAAATCATAGATGAAATTGCTGTACATTTGCCTGATCTAGCGTTTGTGAATTGGTGTTCAGAAATATTTTTTATTAATAAAGGTATATTTAATCGTATTGATTTATGGTTTTTTGAATATGGATTTTATAATATTACAGCGAGGCGGAAGGGAATTATTTATTTCTTGAGATATTTGCATTCAAAAAATCTTTATAATCCCAATAAAATGTATCTACAATTTGGCAAAGGTGGATTAAAAGCTTACTTTGATTCTTTTGCTCATGAATGCTTACATGAACGAAGACAATACGTTCATTAAAGAAAGAAGCTGAATAAAAATGTTTTTCTGAATAGACAGGGTGAGCCCATTACTACTAAGTCTTTTGATAGCGACTTAGTAGTGGGTTCACCCTCTTTTTAGTACATAGAAAATTTTTATTCTCCATGCTCCAGGCCTAGGGGAAAAAGAGTTTTTTAATCATGGATCCTGACGGTTATTTATTAAGATTTGCGGAACACTTAAAAGAAAGAGAATGAGGATAATGATCTAATTATCAATAATCTGGATAAAAGTTCAAACAATTTCCAAACAAGTGTGTTGACAAATATGCATGCTTTCTTGTAAGATATAAATATCTTGAATTAAAGATAACTTAAATCAAAATATTTTAATGCGAGGAGATTTTATATAATGAATGTATTAGTAGTGAAAGCAAACAACCGTCCGGCAACAGAAGGTATCTCAAGCAAAATGTACGAAACGTTCATGGCTTCATTAGAAGGCAAAGATGTAAACGTAACGACTTACGATGTGTTTGAAGAAGATACACCATACTTCGGTCAAGAAATTTTCAACGCATTCGGCAAAGTGCAAACAGGCGGAGAGTTAACGGATATTGAATCACGTCTTTTGGCTGCTAAACAAAAAGCAATGGATGCAATCACTGCAGCTGACGTAGTGGTATTCGCGTTCCCATTATGGAACTTAACAATCCCGGCTAAATTGCAAACATTCATCGATTATGTGTATGCGGCAGGATTCGCATTCAAATATGATGCAAATGGGAACATGGTTCAATTAATGACAGACAAAAAAGCGATCTTCCTAAACGCTCGCGGCGGAATTTACTCAACTCCGGAAGCGGCTCCAATGGAAATGGCAGTGAACTACATGCGCAATGTATTCGGTGGCGTATTCGGCATGAAAATCATTGATGAAGTCATCATCGAAGGTCACAATGCAATGCCTGATAAAGCACAAGAAATCATTACTGCAGGGTTGGAAGAAGTGAAAGCTTCTGCACAGCGCCTAGCAGAATTAGCTGTAAAAGGGTAATTAAACGGAAACGGCCAACGAAGCTTTTTGCTTTGTTGGTCGTTTTTTTTTTACTTTTGTGCTGTACATATTCTTTTATGAAAAAACAGGCTATAAATGGGGGCCATCACCATTTATAATTACATGTACTATCCATGAAGGGGTGTTCGATTTTGTTTATAAAACTTACAAAAGAACAACAGCAATTAATGATTTCCGATATCCAGTATTTCTTCTCGCAAGAAAGAGATGAGGAAATCACGGAATTTTCCGCGGAAAGAGTATTGGATTTCGTCAAGGAAACACTTGCTCCTCATTTCTATAACGCGGCCGTCCAAGATGTTAAACATGTCGTGGAACAACAGTTTTCTTCCATGGAAGATGAAATTCTGACGTTGGAACGCCCGATAAAGAGATAAGCGAGGAAGAATGTGAAGCCTTTTTCCATCCAAAGAGCCGTAGCTTGAGTATATGATAAGTCGTCGATCCCAAGAAAGTAAGGGCGAAGGCTTATTTTTTTATATAGATATAACATTTCTAATTCGCTTTTTAGAAAAAATAATATTGTAAAAAAGAAATTTTTCTAAAAATTAAAATAAAGTTATATAGAAGATATAAACTGATGCCCGATCCTATTAACCTTATAAACTCAATAAAATCAGCTCTTTCATAGCCTAAATTAACTCTATTTAGAAGACCATAATTCTATGAATATGCAGAATTATTGGTATTTTCTGATATGTACAGGTGATATTTGAAATGGTAGTATAAAAGTACTGATGGATATTGAGGTTAAATATGTAATTTGGATATAATTGTGGCAATTATTATTTTAATAGTATGTACAAAGTAGTATAGGGGATGAGGATTGTGAGTATAAAAAGCGTTACAAGTTCTTTGACGGCAACTGAAATCGTGGAGAAGGCATCAGGGATCTATGAAGAAGCTGTGAGAATAAGAAGAATGATCCATGAAAATCCTGAACTTGGATTTGAAGAGACAAAAACCGCTGAAATGATTGCGGATTATTTGAAAGGGCTTGGAATCGAAGTGACTACAGGAGTAGCGAAAACGGGAGTTGTGGGTCTTCTTCATGGCGATAAAGAGGGGCCAGTACTTGCGTTACGGGCCGACATTGATGCGTTACCGATTCAGGAGAAAACGGGTGTGCCCTATCAATCTCAAAATCCCGGTGTGATGCATGCGTGCGGACATGATATGCATACCGCGATGTTACTGGCTGCCGCCCATGTTTTATCCCAAAATAAGCAACATATATCCGGTACGATAAAATTCATTTTTCAACCCGCTGAAGAGATGAAGGGCGGGGGAGGCGTAATGGTCGATGAAGGAGTTCTTAGTAATCCTGCAGTTGACCATGCCTTTGCTTTTCATGTTTGGCCTGAGTTAGCTACTGGAACATATGGATTTAGAAATGGAGCCATCATGGCAAGCATGGATTCCTTTGATGTTGTGCTAAAAGGCAAACAAGGCCATGGGGCAGCACCTCATCAAGGGGTGGATGCAATCGTCGGGGCTGCTCATATCGTAACGGCCCTCCAAACGATAGTCAGCAGGGAAACGGATCCGGTTGACTCCGTCGTTCTGACAATCGGAACGATAGAAGCAGGAGATGGCTATAATATCATCCCTGAAAAAGCTAGTTTTAGAGGAACGGTGCGTACTCTTAATGCCGATACCCGTAAGAAAGTGGCTGACAGTATTCAGCGGATCGTTGAAGGTGTGGCTTCGGCTCTTAAACTAGAAGTGGAAATCAATTTTAACTTTTCAGTGGGCTACCCTGTTACCATAAATGATTCAACATTCAATGAACATGCTGCTGCGATTGCCGCGGACTTATTTGGGGAAGAGTCCGTTCAATGGTTGAGTAAACCAAGTATGGCAAGTGAAGACTTCGCTTTTTATTTAGAAAAAGTTCCGGGTACGTTTGTCTTCTTAGGTGTAGCGGAAAACCCGGATGACCCTATGAAGTTACATAGCGACGTGTTTCTGCCAGATGAGAAAGCAATGATTCAGGGGATTTCACTTATCGTGGGCATAGCTTTACATACGACTGAGAAAATTCAATAAATAACATCGCAAACATGGATCGTACGGGCTTTCCTTTTTGAAGTCCGTACCAATCGTAGACAAAAAAGGAGTGAAGAATGTGCAAGAAAATTCTCTGCGTAGTTGGAAAATTCATTTTTTTGTTTTGATATTAGTGTGTATAACAGAATTCATCGGTGTAAAAACCTTTAATATCGGTATTGGGGCCATTGCCTTATTTCCCATGTTGTATGCATTGATCATCGGTGCGGTCATTAGTTTACCTTCTTTGAAAGTCTTAAAACCGAAGGAAATGAATGTGGCGGCCAATATTTTAGGGATTTCATTCATGCTTTTTGTAGCCAAATTAGGCATGTTAATGGGACCATCCTTGCCACAGATATTTGATGCCGGCCTTGCTTTAGGCTTGCAGGAATTGGGGCATTTCGCAGGGACGATCCTATTAGGTTTACCGATTGCATTGTTACTTGGCATGAAAAGGGAAGCAGTCGGTGCCACTTTTTCGATTGATAGAGAACCAAACTTAGCCATCATCGCTGAAAAATATGGATCGGATTCACCTGAAGGCAGGGGAGCACTGGGCGTATATGTGTGCGGGACTTTGTTTGGAGCATTATACCTTTCCGTGTTAGCGAGCTTTTTGGCTCAAACTGGTTGGTTCCATCCGATTTCTCTTGCCATGGGTGCAGGAGTGGGATCAGGTAGCATGATGGCTGCCATGTCTGGAGCGCTAGCGGTAATATTCCCGGAATCCGCAAAGGATATTGCTGTATTTGCCGGTGCGGCTAACTTAATTACAACAATCTTAGGGACATACATATGTGTATTCTTCTCCCTTCCTTTTACAAACTTTTTATACAAAAAATTAGAACCCGTTTTGGGGCGTAAGTCAAAAGTGATTGAAAAATAAGGCAGTGCAGGACTTAAAGGGGAGAGGTTATATGAAAGATAAGATATTGACTTTTATAATCATTGGAATAATAGCCCTTATGGGAAATTGGATTGGATACGATGTTTCACCTATAGATGCACTACCAGGCATGTTGATCATTGTTGCCGTTACGATCGTAGGGTTCTTTTTGGCTAAAGTCATCCCTATAAAACTACCCATCGTCATTTGGGTTTCGATGTTAGCGCTGCTGATTACAACGCCCATTTTTCCCGGAAATGCAGAAATCATCAAGGTAACGGAACATGTGAATTTCATGGCGCTGGCCACTCCCATTTTGGCATATGCGGGTCTATCCTTCGGGAAAGATTTAAAGGAATTCAAACAATTAGGGTGGCGAATCGTTGTCATTTCTCTAGTTGTTTATACAGGAACATTTGTCCTTTCAACGGTTGTTGCAGAAATTAGTTTTAGATTAACTGGGAAATTCCATTAAGCGTACTTAAAGAAAGATGCCCGTCTCAGTAAAATGAAGCGGGCATTTTTTTATGCAAACTGATTCAAGAATGAAAAAGCCACTCCTGGATATTCTATCAATGAAAGGAGTGTAGCCCATGAAAAAGCGCGAAAATCATGAAGAAGAACCGATCGTAGCCGATGGAATCACAACGCAAGAGGAGCTGGATGAAAGCGCCACTCCGGAAGAGGTGGCAAAAGGAGACTATACAAAAGTCGTTACACTCTCATTGGATGAAAATGATCCAAGCTGAACGGAAAGTCAGCAGGCCCATTGGGTTTGCTGACATTTTTCGAAAATAATAAGAGCCTTCTACATTCTACGTAGCGAGGCTCTTTAAAATTGTTTGCTTCTTATCCTTCAAATAGATTCAATCAATACGTCCGATGGTATCGTTCAATTTCTTACGATACTTATCCTTCCAAGTTTGCTCATCCTTCACTAGTTCGTCACAGAAGGCAGCCACGTCCTCACCTGTCAGGTCAGTGACTTTTTTGCTTTCCGCTGCACCTTCCTCGAAAAGATCGAGAATACCGGAAAAAATACGATTGGTACCCTCCCAATCGGTGGGGCTGTCGCCAGCAGTCCACATATACTTTTGGATCGCTTTGTAAGCGTTATGGTATTCACTAGGAAGAGCCTTCGCACGCGCCTCCATCGCTTTCCATTCTCTCTTTTCATCAAAACTTCCCATTATTTTTTCAAAAAAACTCATTTTGCGTCTCCCCTTTCAATCGGTAAGTTTTTAAGTTCATTCAGTTTACTTGAAATGAATGCCCATTTTGTCCAGAAAACTTGAAGCTTTTCTTGACCCGCTGCATTGAGGGTGTAAAATTTCCTTGGTGGTCCCATCGTGGATGGCTTTTTCTCGATGTCTACCAGATTGTTCTTCTCAAGCCTCATCGTAATCGTATAAACCGTGCCCTCCACTACATCGACGAAGCCAAGTTTTTGTAGTTGCTGTGTAATTTCGTAGCCATACGTTTCGCCCCGGCTGATGATTTCAAGCACACAACCTTCAAGCACCCCTTTCAGCATTTCTGTCAGATTCTCCAAAAGAATTCACCCCATATGTTTGTTGTTGGATTTTATACGCTATTTAGTAATACTTACTACTAGTACATAGTATCACATGGTAGTGATTTGTCAATCGCCTTCCATTTATCTATAGAGTATTTTTGGAGGAATCGTCTTCATCATAAAATGGAAATATTTTTTAAAACGATATTGACAGCTGAAGTGTATTACGGGTATAGTACATACATAAGGTGTATGAACCACTTAATACATACACTTGAGTCCAAGTGTGATTATCAGATCTTTTATTAAATATAGGGGTGGTTTAATGAACGTTTCGTTTAATGCCCGTGAGCCGGTTTATTTGCAAGTGGTGAGGCATTTCAAAGAACAGATGGCCATTGGAGAGTTAGTTGCGGGACAGGAAATCCCTTCACGCCGGGAATTGGCGGCAACATTGAATATTAATCCGAATACGGCTCAAAAGGCGTATAAAGAAATGGAGGAACAAGGTTTGATTCATACTGAAAGAAATTTCCCAAGTCGAATCACTACGAATGAAGAGATGTTACATGATGTCCGACAGGAGCTTATTCTTGCTGCGGTCGATTCTTTTGTAGAGGCCATTCGTCCCATTAATGTACCGGTTGATGAGCTACTTCAGGTCGTGAAAGATAAATATGTAAAAGAGGGGGAAGAGAAATGATCGAAGTGAAGCAAATCTCTAAGAAGTACGGCCGTAAGAAAATCTTGGATGGTATGTCTTTTACCGCGAAGAAAGGGGAAATCACCTGCCTGATCGGGATAAACGGTGTAGGGAAAACCACGACGTTGAAGGCCATTATGGGATTGACGCCATATCGCGGGGAAATTCTGATTGATAATGAAAAACTGGATACAGACCGATATGAAAAGATTACCTTCATTCCGGACGCTCCGATTATGCTTCCGCAAATGACGATTAAGCAGGCGATGGTTTTCATGAACGATTTCTATACAACATGGAATCAGTCAAGAGCCAATGAGTTGCTGGATTTTTTCAAACTGGAGGAAAACACAAGGATATCAGATTTATCAAAAGGGAACACGGCGAAAGTCAACCTGATGCTGGGTCTGTCTCTTGATGTGGATTACGTGCTAATGGATGAACCATTTTCCGGCATCGATATGTTTAGCCGGGAACAAATTGCCGACGTATTTGCCAGTCACTTGATCGAGGACAGGGGAGTTATCATCACGACCCATGAAATCGGTGATATTGAACATTTAATCGATAAGGTCATCTTACTTGGAAACGGAAATGTATTGAAAGAGTTCAATACGGAAGATATGCGTGAAGAGGAAGGAAAATCAGTAGTCGATGTAATGAGAGAGGTGTATCAAGGATGATGCGTTATATGAAGCTAGTCAATTTCGAAATCAACCGTTTTAGTAAAATCTATTTTTCATTGTTGTTGATCACGATTCTTTCGCAATTTGTAGGCGTGATCATTAAAGTACAAGGATTCTTAAATAAAACTGATCAAACCATGTTAGAAGAAAAATTGACCGAAGCTACTTATTTAGAAGTGTATGGCGGAGTGAACTTTAACTTGGTTTCAGGGTCGCTCTGGTTTTTAGGACCGATTGCGTTGTGTGCCGTTGCCCTTATATTCTACATCTTTCTAATTTGGTACCGTGATTGGTTCGGGAAAAATACTTTTATTTATCGCCTGTTGATGCTGCCGACTACGAGATTATCTCTCTATTTATCCAAAGCTACAGCGATTTTCTTAATGGTATTAGGACTGATTGCCTTACAATTGATCATCCTGCCGATGGAGAATGCTCTGTTCAATTCCATGATGCCGGAAGTGTTCCTAACCGCAAAAATGAGTGTGATGACCATCCTTGAATCCAAACCAGTGTTAGCGCTCATCATTCCTAACTCGTTCACTCAATTTATCATTTCCTATGGAATCGGGCTGATGATCCTGTTTGTCCTGTTCACAGCCATCATGTTGGAAAGAAGTTACCGGATCAAGGGGATTGTGCTAGGTATTATCTATTCCGTACTCGCGGGCGCATTGTTTCTATCGCCTATTTGGCTGAATGGTTCTAACGGAATCTCTCTTTATCCATCAGAAATCTTCGGTAGTTTAATCGCTTTGGGGATTATCATTACAGCCGTCTCCATCTGGCTTGGCTCTTGGTTGTTAAAGAAACGTGTAACCGTATAAAGTCCCACCAACTAATATAAGGAGAGTGAACAGGGTGAAACGATATATCAGCAGCATCCTCATCGTCGTCGTTATGATTCTTAGCATCGGAACGTATTATGCTCAAGTAACTTCTTACGCTTCAAACCTTCCCAAACTTACATTTAAAACAATCGAAGGTGACGAAACAGAATTAGAATCCGTCCTTGTAAGCGGAATGTATGAAGAGGGAAGTTCAAATGAATCCTTTCGTTTGGAATCCAATCAATTGAAATATGAAAAAGAACGGTCGTATTATGAAAACCTACTCGGTTACTACGACCCCAACTATAACCGGTTAGTGAAAGAGTACCGTTCATTCATGAGGGGTAAAGCATTTATTGAAACCTATTATGAAGATCAAGATAATCTGACGATCGTAACCATGAATGGCGATGATAAGAATGGAAAGTATAGCTTGAATTTTATTATTGATAGTTTGGCAAAGAAAAACAAGGAAGAAAAGTCTTTTGAAATAGACGTCCCAGAACAAGCAAAATACGAGAACATCATAGTCAGGGATGTCCAATTCGTTCAATCGAAATTACAAATCCTTACTCAAAATGATGTGAAAACAGACAATGAAAAAGATACAGATGAAATCCATCTCTATACCATCGATTTAGCCGGTAAAAAAGTGGTGGCTGATGAAACACTTTTGTCCGAAACATTTGATTCATCCAATGAAGGACATTTCGCCATGCCGTCAAAAGTCGATAGAGGGATGGCCAATCATGTGTTCTTACTGGCGTTAGTAAAAGGCAGGTATAGTGAAGAGGGAGGATTCACGGAGAAAAAAAGGGAAAGCTCTCTTTACGCGTATCATTATGACACGAAGAAACTGGAAAAAATCAAGATTCCAAATGAAAAGGATATCACCTTTGAATCTGTGGAAAGTGACTTTTCCGTTGATGGGGAGACTCTCTACGTGACAGGATGGGAGGAAGGGATGATGCATATCCTCACCTTCGATATCGATAAACAGAAAGTAATAAATGACTACAAACCGGGATCTGTTGATTTCACTGAGATAAAGGATGGACGCATCTTTGCCATTACCGCAGATGAATTGCTGATTGTCGATGCGAAAACAGGAAAGACGCTCTATAGAGGCAAATTGGTGAAGGATTCGCACGATCAAAAGAAAGATAAGAACTATCTCATTCAATTGCATGATGTAATTATCAAATAAAATCCATGCCGCGACTCCCCTTGAAGAAGGGGAGTTTTTCAGGTTTATAAGTCTTCTATTTTTCCGTTATGAATCTCTCAACATTATCTGATAAAAGAACGGTATCCCATGGTATCCAATACCATTGTTCCCCATCGAAAAATAAGGGGAACGTATAGGCGATCGGTTCTTCGGTATAGAATGCGAGTTGATAGCCAGTCGGGTCTCCTTGGCTGGTATTCGGATTAAAGCTGGCGTTCGTCTTTCCTTCGTTAAGTATCAGGGTCATAGCTTGTATCTCATGTTTATCCGATAATGAATGGGTCAGTACAGGATGATTATCTTTATCCTCTTTATATATATCTATTCGATTGATCGATTCTTCATCGATGTCTTCGTATTTGCCCCGGAATGTTTGATTCTCCGTAACTTCATGATAGATTGCATACCCATTGATCTCGTCTTTTGACTGAATAGCAGCAAATTCAGGCTTGCCTTGTACGGAAAAGACCTCCGTACCCTTTTCCCAGAATGCGGCGTCACCTTCTTTCGTCTTGTAATCGACATCGGATACATGATCCGCGACTCTGAACTTCACTTCTCCTATCTTTTCCCCGATAGAAGTGGAATCGGCAAGGAAAGCGGAATGGACCCCTTCATACTGTTTGCCATTGATTTTAACGAAATCGACCCACTCAATGATTGATTCTTGAGCATTACAAGAGACAAGGAATAAACTGCATGCCAACATCCCTATCCATTTTTTCATCATGACACCTCCGTTTGTAGACTGATAAAATGCCGATTTTGACCGATAAATAGGGGCAATTGACCGATATATTCCAATTTTGACCGATAAATGCTCAACATTGACCGATAAAATGGCTATATCCCATCATTTAGTCGGTCGCACGGACTAATGGCCACATCCGGACTTCCAATGTTTTTGCAAAATGCAAGATGGGCTTGTCGTTTTCAACATGAATGCCTTGGTTGGTCAGCATCGTGTTCTGTCTGATATCCGCTTCAGCATGCTGGAGTGGCCAGGGTTTATGCAGGATATCGCAGCGAAGCGGCACTCCTTTATTGTTTAGTGTATATAGGCAATAACGCTCTGTAAGCCATTCATCGAAAGAACCTTTTTCGGCAAGATACGGTTCTGAGGTTGGTTTGTATGTACACTCGAATGTTTGATTGCCGTTTCTTCTCTTGCTTTTATAATCGATGACATCACCGCTGCGCTGCACATTCATATCGGCAAACTTATATGGCAAGTGGTATACAGTTTGGGCAGTCTTGACCGCAAGCATATTGGACGCATCCAGGCTAAAGAAGTACACCCCCGGTTTTCCATCCACCGTGACATAAGTCCGGACGTTGAGTTCAGGAAACCGGTCCGTGCCTGGAACGGGAGGTAGCCCTCTTAAGCGGATGTCAGTCATATGAAACGGAACGACGCCTATCCACCCCATGCCATCAAAAGAATCTATCGGCAGCACGGTAGGTACTAACTTTCGCAAGACGTCGATCTTTATTGGATAATGGGCAAACAATAGATCATTCCATGTCTGTTTCATCGTCCAGGGTAATCTTGGCAATGACCAAGAACGATGGCTATCGTCCCATTGGTTATCAAAGAAGTGTTTAGGTTGGTCTTTCATGTTGTTCTCCTCCTTATTCACGGCTGGTTTAAATCTGTTGCAAGCATCTATTCTTTTCTTTTATGCTAAAATAAACCAGTTACTGGTAGTATATCAAAATGAACCCGTTTTCGATATAAAACAAAGGAGGTGGGCACATGTCAAAAGGTTTCATTCATCATATCGAAATAAATGTATCCGACTTGGAAAGAACCGTGACATTTTGGAGTTGGTTTTTGGAAGAGCTAGGGTATCGTCCTTTCCAGGAATGGGATGGGGGGAGGAGCTGGAGAATCGATGATCTGTATGTGGTGTTTGTCCAAGCAGAGAAGCGTTTTCTCGAAATTCCCTTTCATAGGGGAAGAGTGGGGCTTAATCATCTAGCCTTTCATGCAAGCTCACGCCAGGAAGTGGATGAGATGACACATAAATTAAAACAGCAGGGCATGCGCATTCTTTATCCCGACAGGCATCCGTTCGCTGGTGGGAAGGATCATTATGCTGTATTCTTCGAGGATCCCGATAGATTGAAAGTGGAATTGGTTGCTCCTGTTGAATCCCTTTAGGGATGGGCAAAATGATAGTGGTGATACGAATAAGGATTATCGCCTCCATTTTCGGGGGCATTATCCGCTTCCACTTCCATCGTGACGGCACGAATCAAGATGAAGGCACCGATCACTTGGAGCCAGGCACCGACTAATAGAATCATTTCACCGATTTCCCTGCTATCCTGTAAAATGAAAATATTGCCGATGGCGTCGAGGAATGAGCCTAATGATACGAGGCTATTTCCTGTAATATCGAGAGACTTGAATGACGATTCTTCGGCAATGTATGCTGCGACTGCCTCGAAAGCAGCACCGAGGCCTTGGATGCCACTACCGAGTGTATCGATTTTTAAGCCTTCTTCCTCTTCACCACTCAGTTCAATACTGATACCTACAGAATTTGCCGTATTTCCCGCGGCTTCAACCCATTCGCCGAAAATATAATATAGTTGCGATAGCGGATACTCCTCGGGGTTGAACAATTTTGTCCTAGCGATTGCCTGAAGTGAATTGCCGACCGCCTCGATTCCATTCCCCTTAATAATCAAATCCTTGCCCAAATCCGTGCCTGTCAATGTTTGCTGGGTTTGCCCGATGGCTTCAACAACCGTGCCGATCCCCAATAACCAAGCTCCCGTGATAAGGAGGTCTTCTCCGCTTGTACCCATAGTCCGAACGCCCCTTACAAGAAGTTACCTTATGGTATTCGGGGAAGTACATTTATGTACAGGTGAACGATGGGGAATATCATATAATTTGGATGTTTATGTTAAACTGGATGAGGAGTTATTTACCTTTTAATAAAAAATAAGAATGTTATTAACCATGTAGGCGGGGGTTCAAATGGGGATATTTTTTATAAAGAGAGGAAATGCGAAAAGAACAAAAGCGAATATGATCCTTCATACGATGATTGCGGTAGCGATGATCATCCTTTTAGTGATGGCAATCATCAACGGAAAAGATTTCTTTTACTTAAAGCTGATTTTCCTATTAGCGGGTATAAGTTCGATTATAGATGGAATGGAAAGCTATTTACAAAAGGAAAAAAGGAAAGTCTATCTGCTTGATTTCGGATATGCTTTGGTTTGGTTCTTATTGGTTTATATGTATACGACCATGTAAGAGGGAAGGGGACATGACGATGAAGGGTGCAATACAGGTCATAATGGCGATGCTGTTCCTTATGATTTTCACGTTTTGTGCGTGGTATGAAGGAAGCGAAATCTTGGACAATCCATGGGAGTGGGAATATTCGACGCCTTTTTCGGAGCTATTACACACTCAAGTTGAAGGCCCGGAGGATATTTCCAATCTGGACCATTTTGTGTACGCGGCCAAGTTCAGGCCGTTGTTCCCGGCACTTATGATGTTGACACTATTATATCTAGTCACGCTAACGGGCCTTACAGTAAGTAAAGGAAGCCAGAAAAAATCGGCTTTCTTCCTAACTGGGCTGGGCGTTTTATTGCTGCTCATGAGCGGTTTGATTTGGAGTTCACCGACGGTTGGGGGCCATTTCTTCAAGGGGATTTCTCTAATCTTGGGTATAGTGTCCATCTTGCTCGGAGCGTTGTACTACTTTAAATGGACACCCACATCCAAAAGAGTGGCTTAGTTATAGGTACTCTATGAATTTGAATATATATATAGAAGAAACTCGGAATATATGAGCCACAAAAAAGGAACAGCCCGCATTAATAGGGCTGTTCCTTTTTTGTGGCTCATGATTTTATCTTTCCTATATAATAGGAAGAAACTCGACATGGACTAGAGGTTCTTACAATTTTTCAGATACTGATTTGGATTGCATATGCAACGTCAAGAAGTCAGGGCCGCCTGCTTTTGAACAAGTTCCGGACATATTGTACCCTCCGAACGGTTGGTACCCAACGATTGCTCCTGTACAGCCACGATTAAAGTATAGGTTCCCTACGAAGAAGTCCTCGCGTGCTTGTTCGATATGGTCACGGTTTGTTGAAATGACTGCACCCGTTAAACCGTATTCTGTGTTATTGGCGATTTCTAGAGCTTCGTCAAAGTCTTTTGCTTTGGAAACGGCGACGATTGGACCGAAGATTTCCTCTTGCATCAAGCGTGCTCTTGGTGCTACATCTGCGACAACAGTTGGTTGAATGAAGTAGCCGATTGAATCATCCGCTTCACCACCCGTTAGGATGCGGCCTTCTTCTTTTGCGATGTCAAAGTAGCTTGTCACTTTTTTGAAGGCTTTATCATCAATGACGGTAGCCATGAAGTTATTATGGTCGGTCGGATCTCCGACGGTTAGTTCTTTTGTCAATTCAACCACCCGGTCCAACACGGTATCGTAAACATCTTCGACGATGATGGCCCGTGAGCATGCAGAACACTTTTGGCCACTGAAGCCGAACGCGGATTTAACGATGGACTGTGCAGCCAATTCAAGATCGGCCTCTTTGTCGACGACGATGGTATCTTTCCCGCCCATTTCGGCAATGACGCGCTTGATCCAAATTTGTCCTTCGTTTACGGCTGCCGCGCGTTGGTTAATGCGCAAACCGACATCGCGTGAACCAGTGAAGCTGATGAAGCGAGTGCGTGGGTGATCGACTAAGTAATCGCCAACCTCACCACCAGGTCCTGGGATGTAGTTCACGACACCAGCTGGAAGGCCGGCCTCTTCAAGGATTTCGATGAATTTATACGCAATGATTGGTGTTGTGGATGCCGGTTTCAGTAAGATGGTGTTCCCTGTAACCACTGCTGCCACGGCTGTCCCGGCCATGATTGCAAATGGGAAGTTCCATGGTGAAATGATGACACCGACACCTAGTGGGATATAGCCAAATTTATTATATTCGCCTGGAAGGCTTTTTACTGGTTTTCCGTCTTTCATTTCGAGCATTTGACGTGCATAATATTCCATGAAGTCAATGGCTTCCGCTGTGTCAGCATCTGCTTCCACCCATGGTTTACCTGCTTCGATTGTCATGATTGCAGACATTTCATGACGACGACGTCTTGTAATCGCAGCTGCTTTAAATAGAATGTCAGCCCGAACTTCAGGTTTTACTTTGCTCCAAGTTTTGAATGTTTGATCGGCAACTTGCATCGCTTTTTCAGCCAGTTCTTTGTTTGCCTTAGATACAGTGCCTACGACTTCGGTTTTTTTAGCCGGATTGTAAGAAGTGATTTTATCATGAGTAGTAATGCGTTCCCCACCAATAACTAATGGATAATCTTTTCCAAGTTCACTTTGAACCTTTTGAATGGCCTCAGTGTAAGCTTGTTGGTTTTCCTTTTTTGAAAAGTCAGTTAGTTGTTCAGTTGTGTATGGAATCAATTTAATATCCTCCTTATAATCACGGGTGCCAAATAATTGTGCACTTATGTTATTGTTAATATATATATAATGCAACATTTTTTGGCATATTACAATAACTTTTCCGAAAATTTACAAAAATTCAAAAGGGGTGTTCCAATGAAACAGCAAGATTTGCACGAGATTTATAAATATATCACGGACAATATTTCAGCAGGAATACACGCCGTGGATGCTCAGGGGAAAACCGTGATCTATAATGCAAAAATGCGGGAGCTAAAAGGGATTCATTCGCTTGAGGAAGATCAATTCGAGCAAGAAATGATCGCTAAAATTAATGACAGCCATCTTTATCGGGTCCTGAAAACATGTGAGCCGATTAAGAACTACAAAATGAATTTCTGGAATCGTGTCGGTCAGGAAATTGTGACGATTTCCGATATTCTGCCGATTAAAAAAGACGATGAATTGATTGGCGCTGTCGAGATATCGAAGGATATTACCGAGAGGGAATTAATGGCCTATCAACCATTGCGGCGGTATGGGCAACCCCTCACATTCGATATCATTACAGCTGTTTCCCCACTTATGGCAGGGGTGATCGAACGGGCCAAGATGGCTGCCAAAACGAGGATGCCTGTTTTGCTTTATGGGGAGTCCGGGACGGGAAAGGACATGATTGCAGAAGGGATCCATCATGATTTGAACCCTGAAAATGATCATTTCATTACACTGATTTGCCGGAATGATGAACAAGCGTTGATCGACCAGCTGAAGCAGCAAATCGATAAAAATGAACAGGTCACGATTTTTTGTGAGCGTGTGGAATACCTTTCCCTTGAAGGTCAGGAAAGGATTCTTAATCTGTTCATGGAACATCTTGAGAGTCACGTTTTTATAGCAAGCGTCGGAAAAGACCCGATTGATTTGATCGAGAAAGGGCAGCTTTCCAAGGATTTATATTACTTCTTTGCATCGGTTTGTATAAATGTCCCCGCATTAAGTGATCGAAAAGAAGATATTAAGCCATTTATATCGGACTACTTTAAGCGCTATCGCAATAATACCGGAAGCCGGATCCAAGGGCTTTCAGCTAAAGTGGAACAGATCTTTCTCGATTATGATTGGCCAGGAAATTTAAAAGAGCTAGAAGTATTGCTGGATGATATAACCAGTACGATGACGAATGAAACATCCATTGATTTTGATATGCTGCCGATTTATTTCAGGTGGAAGATCCAAAGCGAGGAGCTTTCCGATACGACGGGGAACATGTTTGTAGCGGAAAATGAAAAAGATATTCGTCCATTAAGCGTATTCATGAACGAAGTCGAAGAGTACTATATCCAAAATGCCTTGAAAATGTTCGATGGCAACGTTTCGCAAACGGCAAAAGCACTTGGCCTTCGGAGGCAAAGCCTGCAATACCGCCTCAAAAAATTCAATGAGTAACAGGAAAACCCGAATGATGTTCATTCGGGTTTTCCTGTATAAAAAAATGACTCCCGAAAACAACGGGAATCATCCAGTTTGCCTTATCGTGTTTTTTGCTTAACTGAACGTCTTTTTGAAAGTCGGCCCAGTATAAATGCTCCGGTCGCTACGCTGATTCCGATATTTGTTTTCTTGTTGAAGACTTGCTTTGTGACCAATGTCAGGTTTTGAGGTCTTTCGGCCAGTCGTCTCATGAAGTATCCATACCAATCGGCGCCAAATGGGACATATGTACAGAAATTATATCCTTCTTTTGCAAGCTCTAGCTGTAATTCTTTACGGAAGCCATAAAGCATTTGGAATTCGAATTTTTCTTTAGGGATATTATTTTGGATGACGAACTTCTTAACATGGTTGATGACACGATGATCGTGTGTCGCAATCGATGTGAATTTTCCGTGCAATAAGTGGTATTCAATCAGGTCGATATAGTGTTTATCGATTTCCTCTTTACTTTGATACGCAATCGTTTCAGGTTCTTTGTAGGCTCCTTTTACAATTCGTAAACGGTAATCCTTGAATCGCTCGATATTCTCCATCGATTCGTGGAAGTAAGCCTGAATGACGGTCCCTACGTTACCAAAGTGTTCTTGGACCGTTTCCATCAAATCGAATGAGGGATGTAAGCGTTCATAATTTTCCATATCGAAATTGATGAAAATATTATATTCCTTCGCTTTTTCAGCGATTTCTAATAAATTCTGAAGACAAAAATCATAATCAATATCTAAACCAAGCTGTGATGGTTTGAGGGATATATGTGCATCTGCCTGGTTTTCATGAATGGCTTCGATTACCTTGATGATTTGTTCCTTTGCTGCCGTCGCTTCGCTTTTTTCGAATACAAATTCACCAAGGTTATCTACTGTACAGGAAATACCTTGTTGATTTAAATGTTTGATGGTATGAATCGTTTCTTCAATGTTCGTCCCTGCGACCACACTTTGTGCCCCAAGCTTTAACCCATACCGTTGTGCAGCGCTGTTCAAGGTTTTATTTTCTGACAGATGAATAAAAAAATCACGTAAAATCATGTGATTGCCCCCTAAATTATGAAATTATTTGAAGATTATAATATTTTTTCAAGAAAATCAAATCATTTTTTTTCTTTTTCTGTGAAACTTTGAAAATAAGCTTTGGTAATAAAGGGTTTTCAAGGAAAAATAAATATTTTCCAGGTATTCAAAATATAAACATCTTTATTTTCTGTCTTTTCAAAAAACTATTTATGAATTATGATGTGTATTAATTTCATGTTTGTAAAATATAGGGGGTAGCGATGGAGAATTATAACGTACAAATTCAAACAATCGACACGCATACGATGGGGGAAGCTACACGAATTGTCATCGATGGATTCCCTGAAATCATGGGGGAAACCATGATGGATAAAAAGAATTATGTGCGAGATCATTTTGATGATTTCCGCAAGTTGCTGATGAATGAGCCGCGTGGACACAAAGATATGTTCGGAGCCATTCTAACAAAACCGACACATCCCAAGGCGGATATAGGCGTCATCTTCATGGACAGCGGATCTTACTTGAACATGTGTGGCCACGGAACGATTGGGACTGTAACCATGTGTCTAACGAAAGCGCTCATACCTAAAAAAGATAGAGTGTTCATTGATACGCCTGCAGGTTTGATAGAGTGCTTGATTACGTATAAAGATAACGTTGTCGAAAGCGTGTCATTCCAAAACGTTTCGTCATTCGTTCTCTACAAGGAAACCCCTGTTCACCTGTCAGATGATCGACAGGTAAACGTGGATGTGGCATTTGGGGGAAGTTTTTTTGGAATAGTGAATGCTCATGATTTAGGAATAGAGATCTCACTGGAAAATAAAAACGAAATGATACATAAGGCTTTGGAAATTCGCGATAAATTGAACAGTCAGTTATCCATCGAACATCCGTTGAAGCCGGAAATCAATACGGTTGATTTAATAGAAATCAGCGAAAAGGTAGGGCCTAACCATTATCGGAATGTTGTCATATTCGGTGATGGGCAAATAGACCGTTCACCTTGTGGGACAGGAACTTGTGCGAAAATGGCAACCTTGGACCTGGAAGCGGGCGAATCAATCATTCAGGAAAGCATTATCGGATCGAAGTTCAAAGGGACGGTAGTCGAGCATACAGAAGTAGCGGGGATTGAAGCCGTGACCCCCGAGATTACAGGATCAGCATGGATTACTGGGGAACACCTTTTTGTATTACAGAACCATGATGTGTATGAAACAGGATTCTCTATTTAATTTTATTACAATAACATAATTGGGGGCGCTTCCATGAAATCGGTATCAAACTATCAGATTATTATCATTGGGTTCATGCTTTTCGCTATGTTTTTAGGTGCTGGGAATGTCATCTTCGCCCCGGTTCTTGGTCAAGAAGCCGGTACGAACACCATCATTGCGATGGGTGGATTTCTCATCACGGGTGTTGGTTTGGTCATTCTCGCAATCATTGCTTTAACGAAAGGGGGCGGGACCGTCGAAAAATTGGCGAGCCGGGTGCATCCCAAGTTCGCTCTAGTATTTAGTGTCCTTCTGTTTCTAGCGTTAGGGCCCTTATATGTCATTCCCCGAACAACGAGTGTCGTGTATGAAATCGGCATTCGCCAGTTGATTCCTCAATCTACTATGCACGTATTTTTCTTACTGGGTTTCTCTATCATCTTCATTGGACTAACCATCTATTTATCCTGGGAAACTTCCAAATTCGTGGATCGACTCGGTAAAATGATCACACCAATCTTTGGGGTTCTGCTTGTGATCTTGGTTGGTAAATCCATCTTCACGCCCATGGGTTCGATTTATGCTCCTGTAACAGGTGCTGGGTATGAAACGTCAACCGCTGCCTTTTTAAAAGGCTTTACGCAAGGCTATTTCACAATGGACGTTTTAGCGGCATTTGTATTTGGCGGCATCTTCATCAAATCAGTCGATGCTTTAGGGGTGAAGTCAGCTAAGGAAGTTTCCTCGGTCTTCATTAAAGCGGGGGTCGTCACGTTGATAGGCCTGATTTTATTGCAGGTTTCCATGGCTTGGATCGGTGCGTCCAGTGTCGATGCCATCGGGTATAAACAAAATGGCGGTGAACTGATTGCATTGGCGTCTAAGTCTTTGTTTGGGCAAGTGGGCCTGTACTTAATCGGTGTGGTCATTTTCCTGACAGGCATTACGACCAATGTTGCTTGTCTTGCAGCCGTGGCGGAATATTTTGAACGGATCATTCCATCGATTTCCTACAAAAAATGGTTGATTCTGATTTCTGCCGTGAGCTTGGTCATCACGAACTTTGGCTTGAATACGATTCTTAACATGGCATCCCCGGTCTTAATGTTGTTATATCCGATTGCTATCGCATTAATTGCTTTAGTTTTCTTAGACAAACTATTTGGCGGAGCTCAATCGGTTTATATCGGAACCATCGTGGGCGTAACATTTGTCGCCATTTTGGATGCACTTAAAGATGCGAATCTAGCTACCTCAACCATTAATGACATCTTCTCTTTCATTCCATTTTTCACGAACGGCGCAGGCTGGATCATTACCGGCATCATCGGCTTTATCGTGGGTATGTTCTTTAAAAATAAGTCTCAAAAGAATAGTGACGTAGAGATGGAATACAACTCGACACTATCAAAGTGAGCCTTGTGAAATGAGACCGAAACCTCTACTCTTGCCAATCGATTGGTGGCCAGGGTAGAGGTTTTCCAGTTCTTTGAAAGTTGTTAAGCCTATGGAATATCATAAAAAAGGCTTAGCCAGCAAAGTAGTTTCGTTCATCCTTTTTTCTAAAACTAAAAAAATCAGCCGACTTCCGTCGGAGTGCACCATCACTGAACGGAATATTGCCTTTCCATTGATTTGATCTTCTCATATAGTTCTTGATTGATAGGAGTGGGCATTTGATACTTTCTTCCCAGTTCAATAACCGTTCCAGCAAATAATTCGACTTCACTGATTCGTTGCGCTTCTACATCTTGAGCCATGGAGGGTTTGCCATTTGGACTTAATGTCCCTAATACTTTCAGCCAATACCCCAGATCCTTTTCCGTTAAATGGACACCTTCTTTTTCCGACAAAGCAATTACTTCTCTCATGGCTGCAATCATCATGTCTCTGGCTTTTCCTTCTCGCTGAATTTCGCCATAATTGCTTTGATAGATAGCAACCGTTTGATTGACCCCTACATTCAGCATGAATTTCCCCCATTGTCTTCTATACATATCCGTATCCACCTCAAAAGGCACATCCATCTGTTCAAAGAATTCTGCCAGCTTTTTTGCTTGTGGTGAAATGACACCAGGTTCCCTTGAACCAAAGCAGAGCATACCCATATGTTCGTAGGTTAGTTCATTGCCGACCTTTACTGCATCCATGCCTTGGGCCACACAATACAGTACTTTATCCATTCCATACGTTTCACCAATAATGGTTTCGCTTGTAATGCCATTCAGTAGGGAAATAATGATGGTATCATCTCCGACATGGTTCTTTACCGATTCAATGGCATTTTTCAATCCATTATATTTAACGGAAACAATCAACAAATCTGCCGGCCCGCAGTCTTCTTCAGGTGTAACATAGTGAAAACGGCAAGGCTCCCCATTACTATAAAGCTTATCGTTTTCATATCGCAAAATGCGATCAGAATCAGCTATGATCCGTAAATCCTCTGTTCCCATCTTCTTGGACAAATGGTGTCCAAACAAAACCCCTAATGCACCTAGCCCAATAATCGAAACTTTTTTCATTGTCATTTTTCCTCTACCTCCTGTACATGTCCCATTAGCATTCTAACATAATTTATTGAATTTTCTAATAGTTTTACTTACGATAACAGTAGCCTATCGAAGGCAAAGAGAAAGAGAAGAAGGGGATGGAATAATGAGCAAAATTAACATGATCAAATTTGAGAATGAGTACCATGATTTAGTTTCCCTTTTGACAAATAATACGTGGCCCTATCACTCGGATCCACAACCTTCTGGCGAACAAATTGTCGAAGCGTACCATAAAGGGTGGTATCAAGAAGATAAGGAAACTATCTGGATAGAAAAAGACAATGAAAAAATCGGATTGATTATAATACATGATATAACCGACACCATCCCTTCCTTTGACATTCGTTTAGACAAAAGTGTTAGAGGAAAAGGGGTTGGAACGAAAGCTGTTCATTGGATAGTAGACCATATTTTTGGTTTACCCGATAAGAAGATTAGGATAGAAGCCTATACGCGCAGTGACAACCTAGCTATGAGAAAAACATGTAACAAATGCGGATTTGTTAAAGAAGGGTACTTACGAGATGCTTGGGAAAATAATGATGGGAGTATATCGGACTCGGTTTGCTATGCATTCATTAGAAGGGATTGGGAGAAGAAAGAAATAACGCCGATACAACTAAATGAATGGCCTTTCTAAATATCTTCATGGTTATGTTGTTGAACGTTTAGTGGAAATAGGAAACATCTTAAAGGACCAAATGGGGTCCTTTTCTTTTTGGTAAGGAATAACGAAATCGGAGTCTGAAAGAAATCTAAATGAGACAATCCTGATATCCACGTATGAAAGGGTTTCTATCATGTTAGTCAATTTGCCTCGGGATCGATTTTTCTCTTGGAAATCCACTCCAGATATAGAAAAATTCAAGTGATGTTAGAAAATATAACATCACGTGTTGACTTTTCGTAACATTCTGACTATAATTGGGTTATTAAAACAACGCACAACATCATAAAATATCTTTCTAGGGTTCCGTTCAATCTATATTGAAGTCTGGACCGAGAGAAAGAGTATAGCAAATCATACTGCTATATACACGGAGGGATAAAAGCCCGGGAGAACTTAGTATAGTTCACCCGGGCTTTTATCTTTTTTTATAGCCATTGATGAAAGGGGTAGATGCTTATCAGCAACGTACAATTTAAGAGGAGTTTGAAGACATCACAAATTGTTGTTATGGGGTTAGCATGGATGACACCGATGATTTATTTTACGGTATATGGTGTGGTATTCGAAACAGCCGATGGTTTAATGACCCCCGCTTATATCGTCGCATTTCTTGCCATTGTGTTTACTGCTTATAGTTACAGTCGAATGGTTAAAGTGTACCCGACCGGAGGCTCTGCGTACACCTATACCAGTAAAGCAATTCACCCAAAGGCTGGGTTTTTGGTAGGTTGGGCGTTATTGATCGATTACCTATTTTCTCCGATTATCGCCATTTTAACATTTGGGATTTTTATGCACGCTGAGTTTCCAAGCATCCCAATATTCGTTTGGATTATCTTGATGAACATTGTGCTGGCGGTTGTGAATATTATCGGAATTGGATCAGCGGCACGCATTAGTGGCTTTTCCGTGTTGGTCCAGATCGGGTTTATCCTCATCTTCTGTTTATTGACAGCTAAAGACATTGTCCTTAATCAAGGTGCCAGTGCTTTATTCACCTTAGAACCATTGCTGGTTGGTGAGGGTTCAGTTGTATCAGTTTTTTCCGGTGCGTCACTGATTTGTTTCTGCTTCTTAGGTTTTGATGCAGTTACAACAATGGCAGAAGAAACAATTGATTCGAAAAAGACGATTCCACGAGCCATCTTTTATATTATTTTCATCGCAATCACTTTGTACGCGATGATCTCGTTTTTAACAGCTATTGCATTCCCGGCATTCAGCTTTGCAGATCCAGACAATGCGGCGTATAGCTTGATTCAAATGGTCGGCGGCAATTTGTTTAGTACTCTCTTCATCATGGTGCTGATTATTGCGACATTCACACAAGGCTTGTCTTCAATGACCAGTGTAACACGTTTTCTCTATGCATTAGGGGAAGCATCCGTTTTACCGAAAAAGGTATTTACTTCATTACATCCAAAACTACGTACACCCATTCTTAACATTTTGTTTGTATCAACAATCTCCTTATCAGCCATTTTCATCAACCTTGATACGGCGGTGCTGTTCGTCAGCTTTGGCGCTTTGACCGGTTTTATCTTTGTTAATTTAAGCGTTATTTCCCACTACTATATCAAGGAGCAGAATCGAGGGGTCAAAGCCACCTTCTTCTATCTGGTTTTCCCAAGCATCGGGGTGTTGTTCATCGGATGGTTATGGACGCTACTCGATCCTCATACTTTATGGATTGGGGGAGCATGGGTTGCCTTTGGATTTGTCTACTTATTTTTGAAAAATAGAATCACGACACCGAGTTTAAGGAACTTAGATAAAAAGTTGGTTTAAAAATCAGAATATTCAAACTATAGGAGGCAGTTATATGCAACAGACAAGTGTGATTGTATCAAAAATCATTCCAGCAGGGGGCAAATGGTCTGCATTCATCAAACGCGGCAAAGAAATCACCTTTACCGTGTCAGCGGAACAAGCGAATGTATCATTGCTGCTTTTTAACGCACATGATTTGGCAGAACGCTACAATATGCCGGATTCATTAAAGGCTCAATATACTGCCTTTTTTACGAAGCATAATGTATTAATGAGTGACCAAGGCCGTGTTCTAGCGAGCATTACCGAAGATTCTGTCGGCTGGCATGATACCATCGGCGGTTATTCGACAAAAGCGCAAATTGACTCACAATTCGGCGAAACAACGTATCAAGAATCACGCAATGAACGCTATCGTAATGGAGAAGATAACTTGCTTATCGAATTGTTCCGTAATGGCTTAAGCCGCCAAGATTTAGGACCTGTTGTCAACTTATTTTCAAAAGTATCCTGTGATGATGCAGGCTATATGCATCTAGCACCCGATCATGTAAAAGCTGGAGATACAGTGACATTACGGACGGAGATGGATGTTTTTATGGCTCTGTCGAATACGCCCCATCCATTATCGGAAGCGACCACTTATCCACAAGCGGAAGTAACCGTGGAAGTAAAGGATACGATGCCTGCAACCGGAGATGATCCATGCGTCCTTCACCGCGATGAAAATAAGCGCGCATATGAGAATACGTGGGAATATGTACAACTTACACAAGGAGGCGTTCTCTAATGGCTGTATTTAATAATGTTGAAAGTGAACGACAAGAGGTGAAGGCCATTTATTCGAAAAGGTTGTTAGCGGGCGATGGCTGGTTACATACATTAGAACCTGGCCAAGTATTACGCATCGTGGACCTAGAAGGCAATCAAGCAGCAGATACATTATTTTTCAATGCAGAGGTACCGACAGATCACTATAGCGCGATTAAAACGATTCAGAAACAAAAAAATATCTATCTATCAACAGGCTCCGTTTTACTGTCCGAGATGGGTACAGAACTAGTTGAAATTGTCGCCGATACGTGTGGGCGTCACGATACACTAGGGGGCTCATGCTCAGCCCAAAGCAATACAGTACGTTATGCCCACGAAACGTTACCCATGCACAATTGCCGTGACACATATATGTTGCAGTTAGCGAAAAGCGATCAATATCAACACATGCAAAAACGTGATTTATCCCCTAATGTAAACTTCTTCATGAATGTGCCTGTCACACTTGAGGGCGGCCTGAAATTTGATGATGGAGTTTCCGCTCCAGGTAAATATGTGGAGATGCGTGCCATCACACGTACAGTGGTGCTCATTAGCAACTGTCCACAGCTCAACAATCCATGTAATGCGTATAATCCAACACCAATTCAACTACTAATTTGGGAAGGGTGAATAAGATGTTCAAAAAAGTATTGATTGCTAACCGAGGTGCAATTGCTGCACGAATCGTTCGAACATTAAAGAAAATGAATGTACAATCTGTCGTCGTTTATACAACGGCCGATCAGGACAATACGTATGTAGCTGAGGCAGACGAAGCCATTTTCATCGGCGATGGGCCTGCAAAAGAAAGCTATTTAAATGCGGATTTAATTTTAGAAAAGGCACGTGCCGTTGGTGCTGAAGCGATTCATCCAGGCTATGGCTTTTTAAGTGAAAATGCCGCATTTGCACGTGATTGTATGGCGAGTGGCATTGCTTTTGTAGGACCTAAACCTGAACAAATCGAACAATTTGGCTTAAAGCACTCAGCACGTCAACTTGCAAAAGAAGCGCAAGTACCGTTACTGCCCGGTACGCATTTGATTGAGGATTTAGAAGAAGCACTAGCATCCTCTACAAGGATTGGCTATCCAGTGATCTTAAAAAGTACGGCTGGTGGCGGTGGCATTGGCATGAAAGTGTGTGAGGATGAGCAAGCATTGCGTGAGGCGTTTGAAGCAGTGACGCATTTAGCAGAGAAGAACTTCAATAATGGTGGTGTATTTGTTGAAAAATATATTGCAAGTGCACGCCATGTAGAAGTGCAGGTCTTTGGTACAGAGACGGAAATTGTGGCATTGGGCGAACGGGATTGCTCATTGCAGCGCCGCAACCAAAAAGTAGTGGAAGAGACACCCGCACATCTATTGAATGAAGCGGTTCGTGAAAAGATGTTGGAAGCTTCCATACGTTTAGCGAAACTAGTGGGCTATCGTAGTGCTGGTACGGTGGAATATTTATACGATCCTACGAGTGATCAGTTTTATTTCTTGGAAGTGAACACGCGTTTGCAAGTAGAGCATGGTGTCACGGAAGAAGTCACAGGTGTAGATTTAGTGGAATGGATGATTAAAGAGGCAGCCGGGGAGTTGGCGAATCTTTCCACACTCGTATCATCGCCACAAGGTCATAGCATGCAAGTTCGCATTTATGCTGAAGATTGTTTTAACCAGTTTCAGCCAAGTGTCGGGACGATAGATGATATCGTATGGCCAGCGGGTGTCCGCATCGAAACTGGCATCCAAAAAGGCGGTACCATCTCAATGTATTATGATCCAATGGTTGCCAAAGTGATTGTCCATGCCGATACGCGTGAGGATGCCATTACAAAGTTACAGCAAGCATTATCTGAAATGCGTGTATATGGTGTGACGACAAACCTGCAATATTTAGAGCAAGTATTAATGGAAGAATCGGTGCGGTCAGGGGCCGTTTATACGAAGCTATTGGAATCTTTTTTACCAGAGGAAGCAAGTATTGAAGTGTTAGATGGTGGCATTCAAACGACGGTACAAGATTTTCCGGGGCGAACAGGACATTGGAACGTCGGAGTGCCGCCATGTGGTCCGATGGATAGCTATGCATTCCGCATCGGCAATCAGTTACTTGGCAATGCCTTCGATGCACCAGGCTTAGAGTTGACACTGCGTGGCGGTAGTTATCGCTTCCGTGCACCGATGACTATTTGTTTAACAGGGGCCGATATGCAAGCGACGCTCGATGGGGTGCCAGTTGCACGTTACGAAACGATTCAAGTAGCTGCGCAACAAGTACTGTCACTAGAAGAGGCCGAAGAAGGCATGCGCAGTTACTTGCTCGTGGCAGGGGGACTTGATATGCCGAAGTATCTAGGCAGTGCCTCGACATTTACGCTTGGTGGATTTGGCGGACATAATGGCCGGCCACTACATACAGGTGATGTGTTACGCGTCAATGCGGCAGAACCCGTTGTACCGCGCGCCTTACCAGCTGAAGCTCAGCAACACTATACACATGAGTGGGAAATTGGCGTTATTGCTGGACCTCATTGCACGAAGGAATATTTAGAAGCGGCCTACTTAGAAGAGCTGACGGCAACCAACTTTGAAGTGCATTTTAATAGCTCCCGGACAGGGGTGCGGCTCATTGGTCCCACACCGAAGTGGACACGTAAAGATGGAGGCGAGGCAGGCTTGCATCCATCGAATATTCACGACAATGCCTATGCGATTGGTACCCTGGATTTAACAGGTGATATGCCGATTTTATTAGGCCCGGATGGACCGAGCCTCGGCGGTTTTGTTTGTCCAGTGACGACGGCTTCGGCAGAGTTTTGGAAGATCGGTCAGTTGCACGCGGGTGATACGGTACGCTTTAAATTATTATCAGTAGACGAAGCCAATGCTCTACGTAAAAATCAAGAGCAATTTTTAGAGGAATTAACGGTCACATCGTTTGAAGAGATGAACGATGTAAAATATATGGAACAAGCTGATCCAGAAACGGCGATTCTATTCAGAAGCGAGAAAGGCCGCTTCCCGATGGTTATCCGTGCAGATGGGGATGAAAATTTGCTTGTGGAATATGGCGATATGGTTCTGGATTTATTATTGCGTTTCCAAGCCCATCTGTTAATGGAGGCGATTAAAGAGCGCACTGATATTCCAGTGATTGACCTCACACCAGGTATCCGCTCCCTGCAAGTGCATATTGATTCAACGAAAATGACGCTAATGGAATTATGCCGTATTATAGACGAGCTAAATCAAGCATTACCTGTGTTGGAAGAAGTTGAGGTACCTTCGCGAATCGTCCATTTACCCTTGTCATGGGACGATCCTTCGACACAATTAGCCATCGAGCGTTATCAAAAAAATGTCCGCCCGGATGCACCTTGGTGTCCGAGTAATATCGAATTCATCCGCCGTATGAACGGTCTTGGAGCAATTGATGATGTTCGTCGTATCGTGTTTGATGCCAATTATTTAGTGATGGGGCTTGGCGATGTATATCTTGGGGCACCCGTTGCCACACCACTCGATCCGCGGCACCGTCTCGTAACGACAAAGTACAATCCTGCGCGGACATGGACGCCTGAAAATGCAGTTGGGATTGGTGGCGCATATATGTGCGTATATGGCATGGAAGGACCTGGTGGCTATCAATTCGTTGGCCGTACGGTCCAAATGTGGAATCGCCTTAGAGCAACAAAAAGTTTTACAGAAGGAAAGCCATGGTTATTACGCTTCTTCGATCAAATTCGCTTCTATCCAGTAGCAGAAGAAGAATTAGGAATAAAACGCCAACAATTTTTACGTGGTCAATTTGAGGTCAAGATTGAAGAGACAACATTCAAACTCCGTGACTATATCAGATTTTTGGAAGAGGTTAAAGTCGAAACGCAAAGCTTTAAACAAACTCAACAGCAAGCGTTTGATACAGAGCGTGAGCGTTGGCGCGACCTTGGATTAGACGAATATGTAGCAGAGCATCATGAAGCGGTGAATGTCGATAGCGATGTGCCCGAAAATAGCGAGGCCATCCGCTGTACATTACCGGGGAGCATATGGAAAGTACTTGTTGAAGCAGGCATGTATGTAAGAAAAGGGGATGTATTGCTAGTTGAAGAAAGTATGAAAATGGAGTTTCCGCAGGTTGCCCCATTTGATGGCATAGTGAAACAAATTTATGTTTCTCCTGGAGACGAAGTACAAGCCAATCAATTAATGGTAGCCCTAGAACCCATAGAAGTGGAGGTAAAAGATGATGAATCCATTATTATCTATCAATAATTTACAACAAGCTTATGCAGATGGTAGCTTGACGCCACGGCAAGTAGTCACCGATATTTTACAGCGTGTGGAAGACTATACGGCGAGTACGGTATTTATTGTTCCCCCGACATGGGAACGACTGACGCCTTATGTTGAAAAATTGGAACGAGTCAATATGCAGGACTTTCCGTTATATGGAATTCCATTTGTCATTAAGGATAATATTGATTGGGTTGATGTCGACACAACTGCGGCTTGCCCAACCTATGCCTATACACCTACTGAAAGTGCGACTGTTGTCCAACGTTTAATTGATGCTGGTGCGATTCCAATTGGCAAAACCAATTTAGACCAGTTTGCAACGGGGCTGATTGGCACGCGTAGTCCATATGGTGTCGTGAAGAACGCCTTGAACGAAGAACTGATCAGCGGGGGCTCCAGCTCTGGTTCGGCAGTCGCAGTGGCACTAGGATTTGCGAGCTTTGGTCTTGGTACAGATACAGCGGGTTCGGGTCGCGTACCAGCCGCATTAAATGAGTTGTATGGTTTGAAACCAAGTCTAGGTGCTTGGCCCGTGAAAGGTGTAGTACCGGCATGCGAAAGTTTAGATTGTGTGACGGTGTTTGCGACTGAACTGCAAGATGTCTATTCAGTAGATGCCGTTGTGCGCGGGGAAGGTGCAGCTGATATCTGGAGCCGTACCGTACCATTAGCCCCCGCTGCAAATCCATCTGTTGTGTGTTTGCCGAAAAACGACTTAACGTTTTTTGGCCCATATGCGCAGGAATATGAAGCGGCCTGGAATCGCACGGTGCAACGTCTGGAAAATGGGAACGCGCCGATCCGTTATATAGATGTGACGTACTTACAAGAAGCGGCAGCCATTTTATACGACGGTCCATGGATTGCGGAGCGCTGGTCTGCAATTGGGGATTTTGTAGAGGAGCATCCTGATGAAATCTTCGATGTTACGCGCCAACTACTACGTGAAAGCGAAAATCAAACGTATCGTGCCACTGAGCTATTTCAGGCAATGCATCGTCTACAAGCATTAAAGAAACGTGCGATGCTAGATTTAGAGAACGCGGTGCTTGTTTTGCCAACAACAGGTGGTACGTGGACGATTCAACAGGCAAAAGAAGACCCGATTTCCACAAATCAACAATTGGGCTTGTATACGAATCATTGCAATTTGCTCGATTTGGCAGCGATTGCTGTTCCGGCAGATCATGCAACCACAAACGTTCCTTTTGGCATTACACTTTTTAGCCGCTTCGATGAAGAACATTTATTAAAAGGACTGGCCACTACTATTGAGCGTGGCAACACAATTCCCGTTGCCGTATGCGGACTTCATATGCGTGGCTTTGCATTAGAGCATCAAATGCTAGAATGCCAAGCTACCTTTGCCTATCAAACAACAACAGCCTCTACCTATCGATTATATCAACTAGCTACACAGCCAGCTAAACCTGGGTTAGTTCGGTGTGCAGATGGTTTTTCCATAGAAGTTGAGGTATGGGATATGCCAATTGCACAGCTCGGTGCCTTCATGCAACGGATTCCTGCACCGCTTGGAATGGGAAAAGTCCAGCTAGCAAACGGTCTTGAAGTTCTTGGTTTTATTTGTGAGCCAGATGCAATCGAGCAAGCATTGGATATTTCTTATAAAGGTGGGTGGCGTTATTTAGAAACGACATCGATTGAATAAGTAGTGGAACTCTGTAATGTTGGGAACAATAACGAATCTGACTGGTGAGTTGTAGTTAGAATTTGAATAATGAAGGAAATACCTATATATTTATCACTGAGTCACATATGCGACATAGGCTATTTTTAGAAAAGCTCGGAGGAGAATATTATGAAAACGATTAGTACAGAACAAGAATATCGTGAACAAATCAAACAAGATGAATTAACGGTCGGGATTTTCACGACAACATGGTGCCCGGACTGCAAGCGTCTGGATATGTTCATCGGTGACATCACAGCAGAACATCAAGACAAGAATTGGTTCACCATCGATAAAGACGAATTCCCGGAAATCGCAGAAGAACAGACTGTCATGGGAATCCCTTCATTATTGGTATTCAAGAATGGTGAAAAAATCGCCCACCTGCACAGTGCGAACGCTAAAACTCCTGATCAAGTGAATGAGTTTTTAAATAACCTATAATAATAAGCACGGAACCTACCCTCGCATGATGTCATGTGGGGGTTATTTTTCGTTTATGTGAATAGGATTAAATAGTTACGCAGTATACAAAATTTCAGACATTCAACAAGCCACCGATCTGGCGATTGGGAGCTAAAGATTCGATTCAAGATATAGTCGATGTAACGAATTAAAATGTCCCCCACTAAAGGGGCATTTTTCTTTTGTTTATAACTCCTCAATTTTTTTGAAGAGATCGGTGTAAAGTTGATCTATGTTCTTTTTATCGTCTAAATAAAAGTACCAAGCATCCTCTTTATTTACATGATCATCATGCAAATAAATGGTCGTATGAGAACCATTCGTTAAAGAATCATGGGCCGTTTCATAAGTAAGGCCCTCCGTTATAAAGGGATCGTGCTTTTTACTAGAATCGAAGAAGACAATCGGAATGTCTGAACTTCTATAAACGTTCACAAATTTATCGTCTGATGCTTCTTCAAAAACGTCGGGTGCTAACAGAACGGCATCAAAGTCAGCTTCGATTCTTGCAATATCTTTACTTAATTTGTCTAATGATAGCGATTTAACAGAAATACTATTATTTTTAAATTCAGGTGTTTCGCCAATTACTGCAATGTTCAAAGGTGCTCCATCGTACTTCACCTCACTATTCGAACAAGCAGCCAATACTGCTACTACGCTTAAAAAAAGGATGATCTTTTTCATATGCAACCTCCTTATTAATGGAAATCTTTTTTTCTTTCCTCAACTTATTATTCTACAAATATTTTCAAAAGCCTTGCTTACATAACATTCCTTTTTGAAGGATAAAGTATATTCCTGAAAATCCTATCATTTCAATTATGTTACATAAATATTAATTATTTTACTATTAGATTAAGAGAACTTAACAATAGATAGAAACTTAGTAGAATGCACAATTATGTCATAAAAATAGTTTGAATTACCTATACCAGAATACTATTTTTAACCGATATTTAAATTAATGTAATAAAAATAATACTTTAGTAGGGAGAATGATATGAAGAAGTTACTTATACCAACGTTCTGTTTCGCAGTATTGAGTACTGTTGCTTTTGAAGAACATATATCTGCAGCTCCACTATCAGCCGAACAAAAAACGATAGAAACGATAAAATATGTGAATGTGAGCTCAGGGTCGCTGAATATGCGAAAAAGCGGTAAGGAAAGCGCAACCGTTGTGGCGAAGCTAAGTAAAGGCACGAAGGTAACGGTGTATTCGGAATCCAAGGGATGGGCTAAGGTCAAGGCAAATGGAAAAGAAGGATACGTGAGTACCACTTACCTTTCCACAAAAAAGCCAGGAGCGGTTAAGCAAGCAGTGACTGCCAACGTCAAAACGACGACAAAATACGTGAATGTGAGTTCAGGCTCGCTGAATATGCGGAAAAGCGGATCCGCGAGCGCGAAAATTGTCACGACGCTAAGCAAGGGTACCAAAGTAACGGTGTACTCGGAGTCAAAAGGCTGGGCAAAGATCAAAGCGAACAATAAGGAAGGCTATGTGAATACAACCTACCTTTCGACAAAGAAGCCAGGAGCGGTTAAGCAAGCAGTGACTGCCAACGTCAAAACGACGACAAAATACGTGAATGTGAGCTCAGGGTCGCTGAATATGCGGAAAAGTGGTTCCGCGAGCGCGAAAATTGTCACGACACTAAGCAAGGGCACGAAGGTAACGGTGTACTCGGAGTCAAAAGGCTGGGCGAAGATCAAAGCGAACAATAAGGAAGGCTATGTGAATACGGCCTATCTTTCCACAACGAAACCAGTCACGGCCAAACCAGCGTCCACTCCGGTTAAGACGACGACAAAATACGTGAATGTAAGTTCAGGTACGCTGAATATGAGGAAAAGTGGTTCCGCAAGCGCGGCAATCGTCACCGAGCTAACGAAAGGGACGAAGGTAACGGTGTATTCGGAGTCCAATGGCTGGGCAAAAATCAAGGCGAACAATAAGGAAGGTTATGTGAATACAAAATATCTTTCAACGACCAAACCGACTTCAATAGAGGAAAAGCCGGAACCTACCCCTCCAATTGAAGAAAACACGCTCATTAAATTCGTGAAGGTGAACGATGGATCTAATCTCAACATGCGATCCGCAGCCTCAACGTCTGCCTCTATCGTGGCAATGCTTGCCAATAATACGGCGGTAACGGTGTATTCTGAATCTGATGGTTGGGCAAAGGTTTCAGCCAATGGGAAAACGGGATATGTGAGCTCACAGTATTTAGTTAACACAGCTGCAGAAACTCCAGGCAATGCTCCTGGAACGGTCATTAAGAATTATACAGATTATGGCCTGACGATCGACAAGATGGTAGATTTGCAGATGGCCGTCAATGCCCAAACCGATAAAAGCTACCAAACCTACATACGTGAAGACGGTATTATTTTGACCTCTTCCACGAAAGGTACGGTCAATGGATCGGGCTGGCGAGTACGGGGAGGAGCTGGTCCGGATAACTGGGTAGTCGGTTCGGTCAGCAATAATCAGTCTCTTACAATCAAATCGAAGGTGAAAGGCTCTGACGGTTATTACTGGTATGAAGTCGATATCAATAAAACCTGGGTTAATGCGAGTCCAGAAGATGTGAAATATCATCTGAATCCAGATAATTTCGTGGATGATCCAGTTAACTCGTTCCAATTTGTCAAACTCTCTCAAAGTGCGAACCTGAATGCTGCCGAAGTGAATAGTAGAATCCTATCCGGCAAAGGGATTTTAGAAGGACAAGCAGCCACCTTCATGACGGCAGGGGATAAATATGGAGTCAATGATATTTATCTTATTTCACACGCATTATTGGAAACGGGCAAAGGGACTTCACCATTAGCAACAGGCGTTATGGTGAATGGAAAGACGGTCTATAATATGTATGGAATCGGCGCGTATGATGGAACGGCAGTAAGCAGTGGCGCGCAATATGCCTATAATGCAGGATGGTTCACTCCGGAAGCGGCCATCATCGGCGGTGCAGAATTCATCGCCAAAGGCTATATCTCCACAGGTCAGGACACCTTATATAAAATGAGATGGAATCCTGCTGGGGCTAGCAGTTATGGATATGCCACACACCAATATGCAACAGATATCGGCTGGGCCGTGAAGCAAGTAAAACAGATTTATAATCTATATAGTTTATTAGATTCCTATAATCTAAACATTGAAATTCCAAAATATAAATAATATCGTAAAAACCACATGATTAGGTTCATGTGGTTTTTACGATATATAGCTTATTTCAACATTTATCTACGAAAAGGCAATTTTATCTTCGAAATCGTCTCATTTATCTTCGGATTTTGCCATTATATCGATTTTTCGACAAAATTCTTCAGTAATATAAGTAGGAAAAGGTTCGGGTTATCACGCTTGGCCTGAACCTTTTACCTATCCACCCTTCAGTCCAATATCGTCTCTCTTAAATAAAATATACTAGAATTTACGGACGAAGACGGAAACCCCGAAAACTCCCAAACAGGTATTCGAAACCCTTACAAAATCATTTGATAGTAGACAATTTACAGCTTTTCGGTAGGACTTACCTGTTGATAGCTTGCAGGAATCAGCGTTTCCAATGACTGTAGCTTCTACAATTGTACGAGAAGAGTGAGGTCTTAAAGGATTTCTTTCCCATAGTATCGTCACTACATCAGGAGGTCTAGGAATGGACACAGAATCAGACATGTAATTCACCTCTTTTCTACTGGTTTATATAGTTAATGCGACTTCGGACAAGTTAGCTTATCGATTTGTCATGGTTTTTTAATAAAAGGATCAAGGATACCCATATAAAATTGGTAGTCATGAGGGGTGCCTGGAAGGATTATTTTGTTTTTTAGAGAAATATTATGTAGAAAGCTGAAGAGAGAAATTGATAGAAAAAAATATTCGAATGTATACAGGGGGAATTAGATGCAAAAAAAAGCGAACCGGAAATTATACAGTTTATGGACAGGTGAGTTTACGGCAACGGTCCTTTTTGCCGCTTTGTGGTTGTTATTCATTCAGCAACAGAAATGGGCGGATCCTTACTTGATTTCGTTCCCGCCTATCTATGCCTTTGTTGTGCTGGAGTTCATCCTGCTTCAAGGGAGCCTCTATTGGTTTCTGAAATGGAAACAAGCGAAGCAAAAGAAGTTCGTCGGGCTGCCTTCTGCTCCACTACGTATTTTCCGTGCGTTTAAAAAGATTAATATTGTTCTGATCTTGATAGGATTACTCGTAGCCGTTTATCAATTCACCCTGTTTCGGGTCGGTCATTATTGGTTCATCTTTCTTTACGCATTCGCCATCATTGAACATATCAATTACTACCATATTAGGCTTTCCTATCAGACTCCGGAAGAGTTAAAGGAGTTCTTTCATCAAAAGAAATTCCGTCCTTCCATCCTGGCAAAGGAATTGGCTATGTTAAGAAGGTGAGGAGACCATGGACAAGCAACAAGTAACAACTAAAAAAACATTCGTTGAGAGTTTATTAGATAGTGTTTCGATGATTCTACTTATAATGATGTTTGTATACATATTTTTAAAGTGGCCGGTTCTACCGAATAGCATCCCTATGAGTTTTGATCCATCGGGTGCCGTATCCCAATGGGGAGATAAGAAAAGCATTTTAGGTCTGCCATTAATCGGGCTATTGGCTTTTGGTGTGTTTAGCCTTGTTGAAAGGTATCCTGATACCATCAACTTACGAATCTATAAAAGTGAAGATAAAGACAAGGAGATAACGTACAATAGGCTGATGGTGAATATCATCAAAACGGGCATCGTCATTTGTCTGCTTCTTGCTAACTGGAGGATCATGGAGGCGGTTCTATAATAGGTACAGATTAAACGGGTGATTCTTCATGAAGAGGAATCGCTTTTTTACTATAGAGATTTTTATGGTAGAGGGAGCTGGATTTTGTAAAGTGATGTAGAAAGATGCTAGAGAACAACATTTGTCAAGTTATAAAAATGTCAATATTGTGTAAAAAATCATGGATTTGATATAAATTTGGAATATTCTGTTGTATTATAGGTTATACACATATCTAGAAAAATGGATTTGTGATAATGGGATATGCTGAGATTTTCTGTTTTATGAAAGCGTGTTTTGCCTTGAGTCCTCGGTGGGCATGCTAATAAAACCTTATTTCGGCATAGAAAAAGAATGGGGAGGAATTATTTTTTATGGGGAAAAAGAAAATGATTCAATTTGCGTCAGCCACCGTACTGGCCGCATCAACTATCGTCGCAGTGGCACCGGTGCCAACGGATGCTGCAACAACAAGCTTAAACAGTAAAATCAAGATAGCGAAGGCCACCATCAAAAAGCCATTCGACACGTACTTCTACTCTTCTAAACTCGCTTCCGTATCCACTATCAAGAAACAAACCAAAGCTGCAAAACAGGCGAAAAAAGACATAACCGCTACGATTAAAAAATCAACCTTAACGAAAAAACAAAAAGATGAAAAACTAAAGGAAATCAAGGCCTATGATAAATACATAACACGGGCAGAGGGTTATGTGAAAGGCTATCAAAAGGCGGAAAAGGCTAAGGTAGCCCATGATAAAGCACTTAAGTCTCTGACGAATTCCGTTATCGCCCAAAAACCGACGGAGGTTAAGAAAAAATATAACGCACTGGATGCAACTGTGAAAAAGACCGAAAAGGGCATTAAAGATACCGTGTACGGCGCCAAGATTGAAGCCCTTCTATACGATAAGTTCACCAAAGGAACGAAAAAATCCTTAAACGGGGATCTTAAAGTGCCGTACTACTATGATAAGGCCGAGTATTGGATCGCAAAAGGGGATTTGAAAACAGCTGCCAAACGGATGGACGCCGTTTCAGGCCAGTTGAAAAAGGTAAGCAAAACATCCAAACTCGGTAAGGCCATTCATGCTTACGCGAAGAAAGTCAACGGAAAATATGAAGCGGCCCTGAATGCAGAAAAGAAATATGCCGAAAAGAAAAAAGCAGTAGAAAAGAAAGTAAGTGCGTATGAAAAGCTGGCAAAGGGACCACTTAAGACGAAAGCACAGATCAACGCGGCTAAACAAGCGAAAGCGGCTATTGATTTAACTGGAATCAATAAAGCGGATATCAAGGCTTTCCAAGCAAGGATTGCAGCAGCGGATAAGCTGGTTGCAACAGCTGAAGAAGGGCTTCAATTCACCCTATCTTTGATGCATACGAATGACACGCATGCTCATTTGGATAACGTGGCCAAACGGGTGACAGCCGTTAAGGAAGTAAGAGAAAGTAAGCCAAAAGCGCTTTTAATCGATGCGGGTGACGTATTCTCAGGAACCTTGTATTTCAATGAATTCAAGGGTCAGGCTGATTTACAATTCATGAATTTAATGAAATATGACGTGATGACATTTGGAAATCATGAGTTTGATTTAGGGTCAAGTCAAGAAGGCCATCAAGCCTTGGCAGACTTTATTAAAGGCGCCAAGTTCCCATTTGTCAGTTCGAATGTAGACTTTTCCAAAGACGATAAATTTAAAGGGTTATTCTCGGATCTATATTCGAGTGAACCTGAACAAGGAAAAATCTATAATGGAATCGTGAAGGATATCGATGGTGAGAAGGTCGGGTTCTTTGGCCTGACGACAGAAGAAACGAAAGACATTTCAAGCCCTGGCAGCATCGTATTCGAGAACTATCTGGAAGAAGCAGAAAAGGCCGTGAAAGCTTTCGAAGGCATGGGCGTGAATAAAATCGTCGCCATCTCCCATCTTGGGTATGATGACAATGCCGAATATGATAATGATTTAACGCTGGCGTCTAAGGTAAAAGGGATTGATGTGATCGTCGGTGGACATAGCCATACACAGTTAGACGGTCCAGTTGTGATCAGTGAGGATGAAAAAGGACAAACGAAAGACCCGACGGTCGTTGTCCAAGCTTATCAATATAGTGATTATCTAGGTACGCTTGATGTGGAATTTGATAGTAAGGGGAAAATCATTGGACAAGCAGGGCAGTTAATCAAGCTTGCCGACAAACAGGATGATGCAGAAGCGGCCAAGAAGTTGGAAACCTACTCCAAGAAGATTCAGGAAGTAAAAGAAAGCAAAACGGGCGCAACCGCAGTGAAGGCAATGGAAAGTCCGCGTGATTCAGGTGACGTTACGAAACCAAGTGTCCGTAAAAATGAAACGGAATTAGGCAATTTGATCACCGATGCCATGCTGACGAAAGCGAAGGAATTTAATAAAGACACGGTCATAGCTTTCCAAAATGGTGGAGGCATCCGTGCCGGTATCGATCAAGGTGACATCACATTAGGGGATATCCTCACCGTTTTACCGTTTGGCAATACACTGGCGACGATGAAGCTAACTGGTGCGGAAATAACGCAAGCATTGGAACATAGCGTGAGCCAAGCACCGAGAGAGAGTGGCGGTTTCCTACATGTATCTGGCATGAAATTCACATATGACAGCACAAAGGATGCGGGGCAACGCGTACAAAAGGTTGAAGTGAAAGGACAAGATGGAACGTATAGTGAATTGGATAAAACCAAGCAATATACAGTAGCCACCAATGCCTTTACAGCCAAGGGTGGAGATGGCTTTACAGTCTTTGCAAAGGCCTATGCAGAAGGAAGAGTGACGGACATCGGCCTTCCTGATTGGGAGAACCTTGCGGATTATGTAAGCCAGTTAAAAACGGTCAACCCAACCATCGAGGGACGGATTACGGACGTTTCTGGGATTACACCAAATCCCTGATACAGGGAGGGCGATGCCACTTTAGATGTCACGAATCTTTCTTCCTTTAAAAATGTAGTAGTTAAAGGGGACACCACTCTTTAATAGATAGGAAGCGGAATATCTGACTCACTGACAGGTAACATCGCCAAGGTTTAATAAAAAACTGGAGGGGTTGAGTACTTGAAGAAGAATGGGATAAGTAAGATTTTCTTTGCCCTATTATTAGTTCTATCAACGATTTTGCCATATGCAGCGGTCGCAAAAGCGGAAGAGTTCCTATCTGTAGCAGAAGCCATCGCGAATAACAGTGGGAAAGGTAAAACGGTGAAAGGCTATATCGTAGGAACAGCTTCTAGTGGTACAAGCTATGTCCAAAGTGCACCTTTTACTGTGAATACCAATATAGGAATCGCAGATAGTCCGGATGAAACCGACAGTAAAAAAATCATGCCGGTTCAGCTACCTAGCGGTAACATTCGGACATCCTTGAATTTAGTGGATCACCCGGAGCTACTCAAGAAACAGGTGACGATTACCGGTTCATTGGAAGCGTACTTCAGTGTTCCTGGTCTTAAATCTCCAACTGCTTACACAATCATTAGTGATGGCGGCATACCGCCAGAGCAACCTGATGTGAAGGTTTTGGGTTCCCTTGCAGAAGCACGCACGAATACGGAAGATGTGGTGCAGATTGAAGGAATCGTTACGACGGGAGTTGGCTATTGGGGAGGAAAAGGCTTTTACATCCAAGACCAAACCGCTGGACTTTATGTGTATGGAACTTCATGGACAACGGATGTGAAGCAAGGAGATAAGGTTCGATTAATTGGAAAGGTCTCTGCTTATAGTAACGAATTACAAATCCAACCTACGACCCTTGATGTGGTTTCTTCTGGGAATGCCCTTCCTGAAACACAACGAATCGATGCGTCAGGAGTCAATGATGCCACACAAGGAGAGCTAGTCACCATTGAGAAGGCGACCATCACTGATTTGGCAGCATCGGGCACATACGGAACATTCGAATTTAAAGCAAAAGATGAGAAAGGTAATTCCGTACTCGTTCGCCATGATAACCGGAATGGTTCGAGTTATGAGGATTTCCTGAAGAGCTTTAAAGAAGGAGACCTCATTTCCGTCACTGGAATAGCGTCACAATTCAATGATGCGTATCAGCTTAAGCCAAGAGGGCTTGAAGACTATGAATTGGTGAACAAACCAGCTGTGTATACGGATGTTTATCCTGGAACGGTCAGTGAAAATACAAAAATATCCCTTGAATCTGGCTGGGAAGGAGCAAAGATTTATTATACGTTAGATGGCTCTACTCCAACCACTTCAAGCACGTTATACACAGCACCGATAACGTTAACGAAAGATACGGTCATTAAGGCAATCGCCGTGAACGACAAAACATCGGAAGTATTCACATTTGCCTATACCGTCACGAAAACGAATGACTTGAAGATTCGTGACATTCAAGGGATGAATCATTTTTCACCGTATGAAGATCAGCTTGTCTCAAATGTCGAAGGTGTGGTCACGTATGTAAAGGATGCCAATAACTTTTACATGCAAGATCCTAATCCGGACGATGATTTGACGACGTCGGAAGGAATCCTTGTCTACAACAAAGCGCATGGGTTGAAAGCGGGAGATTCCGTCTCGGTGGATGGTAAAGTTGTGGAATGGTATGTCGAAGGCTACGCTGAAATGAAAACGACGGATCTGCCAACGACTGAATTGACCAATACGACTATTAAAAAGACGGGTACTCTAGCCATTCCGAAACCGATAGTTATAGGCAAAGATGTCATCCCACCTTCTGAAAATATCGATGATGATCAATTGACCGATTTCGAACCGACAGAAGATGGAATTGATTTTTATGAGAGTTTAGAAGGAATGCTCGTTGAAGTCTATCAACCGAAAGTGGTAGCTCCCCAAGATTATGGTGAATTGGTTGTGATTCCGGGAGATATGAAAACAAACACGGCAGTGGGCGGAGTCAAAGTAACGGAAGAAGACTATAATCCGGAAAGAATCACCCTGGATATGGATGATGAAAAATTCGTCGCAAAAACAGGAGACTTCTTTACAAGTAATGTTACCGGGGTAATCAGCTACGGCTATAGCAACTATAGGGTGTTGACGGATAAAAACAAGCTGCCAACATTACAGGATGGCGGAACAGCTAGGGAAGTGACGTCGTTATCATCAGAGTCTGATAAACTATCGATTGCGTCTTATAACATCGAGAATTTCTCGACACAAACGGCTGATTCAAAGGTTACGACAATAGCAAATTCCATCATTACGAATCTAAAAGCGCCGGATATTATCGGCGTGACGGAAATGCAGGATAATGACGGGGCAACAGATAGTGGAACGACGGATGCCAGTCAAAGTGCACAGAAAGTGATCGACAAAATCAAGGCATCAGGAGGACCAGCCTATCAATATATTGATATTGCGCCAGAAGATAAAGCGGATGGCGGGGCACCTGGTGGAAATATCCGCGTAGGCTTTTTGTATAATGCAGACCGAGTGAAATTAGTTGAGGGAACAAAAGGGAAGCCGACGGAATCCGTTGCGTATAAAGGGGATAAGCTTACCTTGAACCCTGGGAGAATCGATCCTACTAATTCGGCCTTTGCTTCAAGCAGGAAGCCATTGGCTGCCCAATTTGAATTTAAAGGGGAAAGTGTAGTCGTCGTCGCCAATCATTTCAATTCCAAGGGCGGTGATCAACCATTATTCGGGAAAAATCAGCCACCTGTACTATCAAGTGAGGTTCAAAGGCTAAAAATTGCTTCCATCGTCAATCAATTTGTCAAAGGGATCACGGAAGAAAATCCTGATGAACATATTGTATTGCTCGGCGACTTTAATGACTTTGAATTCTCAGCACCACTTAAAGAGTTAAAGGGTAAAGAATTAACCAATATGATTGAGAAAGTACCGTTTGAACAACGTTACTCTTACACATACCAAGGAAACTCCCAAGTACTTGATCATATTCTTGTATCCAACAATATGGCAGAATCCACAAAAGTGGACATCGTTCATATTAACTCATCTTTCATGGAAACACATGGACGGGCAAGCGATCATGACCCTGTATTGATTCAGACCGATATATCAGCAGCTGAGGAAGAGGAATCCATCATTCCGAAAAAAACATATTACTTGAAAAACTTCAAAAAGAAACAACTGATGGTTGCCGTACCTAGCGCCTTGATTGATGTCGATGAATTCTCTACCATTGAAGAGGGCATTTACATCAAGAGTGAATATGCAAAACTGCAGGGGCCAGGTTTGAAGAACACAAGGGTGATCCTTCAGCCGAACAAACAGGCTTCCATCATTGATTTCAGTGGCGCTATGGTGAAAGAAGTCATCATAGAGAATGCGAATATCAAAGAAATCAGAGGCGCTGAAAATGTTCAGAAATGGACGACCAAAAAAGGTGTCAATACGTCAGGAATCAAGTTCTTGAATGCGAAAGGGAAAGCGATTGCTTCTCCTTTTGCTCCAAAAGAGAATAAAGCCCCAGTTGTAAAGAAGAAAATAGAAAATGTAGATGTAAAAGTGGGTTCGACGGTTACTCTTAATCTACGTGAGTACTTTGAGGATCCCGATAACGATTCACTTACTTTTTCGTCTACATTCGGTTCAATAGTAGGCTCTACATTGACCCTTCCAACCGATAAAGTGGGAAATTATATTGTCGCTGTAACAGCAAAGGACAAGTCTTCAGAAGTGATTGCTAGTTTCAGCCTGAAAGTATCAGAGGATAAACCACTCGAAGCATATTACGAGAAGGCGTCCGGAAAAACGGGCAACGAATTGAAAACGACGCTCCACACCATCATTAAAAGTCAGACAAAATTGACGTACGCACAAGTATGGGATGGCATTAAGGATGCAGATGAAGATCCCAATAATCCTAAAAACGTCATCTTGCTGTACTCTGGAAAATCCATTTCGAAAAGTTCAAATGGAGGGAATTCGGGACAGTGGAACCGTGAGCATGTTTGGGCTAAATCCCATGGGAATTTTGGGACAAGCGTAGGTCCTGGTACAGATCTTCATCACCTTCGTCCGGAAGATGTGTCGGTGAATAGTAAACGAGGGCATCTGGATTTCGACAATGGAGGACAGGCATATAGCGGATGTGACTGTAAGGTTGATTCGGATTCATGGGAGCCACCTGACAATGTTAAAGGCGATGTTGCCCGCATGTTGTTTTATATGGCCGTTCGCTATGAAGGAAACGGCGAGCTTGATTTGGAACTTTCCGATACGGTCAATACGTATCCAAAGCCGCTTCATGGAAAGTTGTCAACGCTTTTGAAGTGGAATGAACTCGATCCAGTTGATGAATTTGAGAGCAACCGCAACGATGTCATTTATGAAAAATGGCAGCACAATCGTAATCCATTCATCGACCATCCAGAATGGGCCAACGAGATTTGGTTATCAGCACAAACCAAAGATTTTAAAAAAGCGAGCTAATTTCTTGAATCTCTGACAAACGAGTAAACAATGAAAGGCAAAAAGAGCATGTGTTTGTCACCATGCTCTTTTTGCCTTTGTTCTATTAGAAGTACTATTAATCTACTATTGTCATTTTGACTTGTTTTTTACCCCAGATTAAAGCATCCGATTGTTTAGGGATGAATACATCGATTTTATTTCCTTTGATTGCTCCCCCAGTATCGACGGCCAGGGCTTTCCCATAGCCTTCCACTTCCACTGTAGAACCTAATGGAATCACATTTGGATCGACGGCAATTACTTTTGCATCATCATATTTCTTCAAATCTACGCCCATTCTCGTAATACCCGAACACCCTTCACAGCTAGCCGTGTAAGCGGTACTTGAAACGGTCAAAGTCTTTGAGCTGTTACTAACTGTATTAGCTTTCGTTTCTAGCTTACTCATGGTTTTTGCCCCGGCAATTCCGTCGGCGGTCAATCCTTTTTGTCTTTGAAATGTGGAGACAGCTTGTTTTGTACCGCTGCCGAATATACCATCAACCGTTGACGTGTATACATCCCACACCTTCAATAATCTTTGCAGATCGGCCACGTGCTTACCGATGTCCCCCGTGCGAAGAACCTGTATTTTTTGATTCGTTTGTAAACCTGCTATTCCATCGGCTTTCAGGTTCGATTTTTCCTGGAATTCCTTCACGGATTCTTTTGTAATGGAACCGTAGTAACCTGTTGCCTCATGATAGGGATAAACCCCTTTTGTCAGCAATAATTCTTGTAATTCTTTTACATCACTATGGCTTGTACCTTGCGATAGCGTGCGATCTCCAAGGGCCGCTTCACCTTTAGTCGGCATCGCTAATCCTATCATGAATATCGAAACCGTGATGATCATGCATATAATGTTCTTCATGTTTGTCCTCCTTGTTGTATCTCACGTATACAATTCGTTTGGCTACCGATTCTTTCGTGCGGGGAACGGAAAAACACCGCAAAGGGACCAAAGAACTGTTAATACATGTAACGGAATCTGAGAAAACGGGGAGGTTCGATGTGATTACAAATCCCTTGTTTCATGGGATTTGGTTGTTTTTGTATAAAAAATGTGAAAAATTGTGTGATTTCATCTTGCTCCCGGCCTTTGACCGATAAAAAGCCAAGATTGACCGATAAATCGGCGAGTTTGACTGATAAAAAGTCTCCATTGACTGATAAAAAGTCTCCATTGACTGATATAACCTGAATCTTGACTGATACATGGATGAAACGGATAAGGGGTTACTGAAAAAGAGTCATTATCTTTTAAAATCATAAGCTAGTTTGCTAGTGAAATGATAAAAAATGTCCCAAAATCAAGGCATACAGCAAAAAGCCACCTAATTATAGTTAAGTGGCCGGCATTCTCTTATCCATTTTCATTCATGTGATTTTTGTAAAAGTTATCGACTGATTCGCAAGTTGATTAATTTTAGCAAGAATATTCCAATAAGGCATTGTGTCTCTTTTCTTGTGTAAAAGTTGGAAAGAGTTAGATTGTATGGGAAAAGTGATGATAGTCATGGAGCCTACCGGGCAATATTGGCTGAGCTTAGCTCACATTTTAAAAGAAAATGAGATGAAGTTTGTTGCATTTAATCCGTTACACGTAAAGAAAAGCAAGGAATCCTATTGGCGATGAAGCTTCAACAATTTCATTGTCGTCTCTTCTAATCTGTTCTCATTCTTGATTATCTGAATGATTTCCCCCTGTTTCATAAATAGAATAATGTCTCCCGTCTCGGCTGCTACATCCATCATATGGGTAGAAAAAACAATGATTGTACCATTTTTTTTAATCTGATTAAGAATTTCAACGAACTGGTTAACCCAGTAGGGATCCAATCCATTAGTGGGCTCATCCAGTAGCAAAACATTCGGTTTGGCTAAAATGGATTGCCCGAACAATAATCGTTGCCGCATGCCCTTAGACAAACTTTTTACTAGTTCACGTTTCTTATCAACAAGACCTATCAACTCGATTACTTCATTAATCCTTTCGCTTTTCACTTTCCGTAAAGATCCATAAAAACTAAGGAACTCTTCAACTGTCATCATTTCCTGGGCTTGGAAGTCATCAGGCATGAAACCGATTTCTTTTAAATAGTTCTCGCGATCATATTTAATGACTTTTCCGTTAATAGAAGTTGTACCACTAGATGGATATAGAAGACCCGCAATTATTTGTAATAATGTACTTTTGCCAGCACCATTTCCACCGCATAATACGATACAAGTTCCCTCTGTTACTTCAAAAGAACATGGATATAATGCCGTCTTTTTCTTATAAACCTTCGAGACACCATCCACTTTTAATCCTGTCATCGCCTTTTCCTCCATTCCAGCATGAGCATCGAAAATAATAACGTCAGTGACAAAAATCCAATGACATATAATATATAGATAATAATTCCGAAAGGAGAGTCTAAGAAAGTCATAAGTGAATCATATGCTTGACCAAAAACTGCCCCTGCATCAAGTGACATGACAAAGGACACCCGAATGATTTCAGCGGGATTTGCAAATAAGAAAAATTTCATCATGGGGGCAATCCAAGGATAAGGGAGCAAACCTAAGATAGCAATCAATGCAGTCGGCCAAATCATGATTAGAAAAAACCAGATAATGACGGAAATTGATAATGCCTGCCACCTTGTCGATACGATACACCCTACGGTTACCCCAAGGATGAGAAAGAAAAAAATTAGAGTAATAGAGAAAAAGTAAATAGATAAAAGCCAGTCGCTGGAAAAAATATTCCCACTCACTATCCCTATGGCCAAGCTAATTCCATAACTGAACGTGAAAACGATCGCTTGAGCCGTGAATTGACCACCTATTTTGCCCACTATGTACGACAAAGTAAATAACGGATAGGTATTCAATAACCGCCATTGTCCATTTTCCATCTCATTAGCGATTGAAAAGGAACCAATGATCAACATGAAAAGTGGGATGATATATAAAGCGACGTTGATTATAGTACCACTCGTATTGGTATAACCAGTTAAGGAGGGGGAGCTGCTTTGCAATAAAAATAAGAGAGACAATACAGCGACCCACAAGCCCAAGAAAGAATAATACGATCGCTGTCGTACGGTCATGCGCAGTTCAGAAAACCAAATATTCCACATCTTTATTCCCTCTTTTCGAACAATCTTCTACTTCAGTATCTTATATGTCTAACATGTAGTTCACCAATCATCTCAATATATAACGGTCAGATACCTAGATACCTGATAAAGAAATAGGGGCAGCCCGAAAATGGAACTGGCCCCTATTCTTTAATGGGAACCGCTATCTTCTTCACCGTCTGAATGTGAATGGTCCTTCATATTATGTTTCTGCATCATTTCATGGTTTTGCTCCCACCCATGGTCAGCTAAATCGTTTGCAGACATTAGCTGGCTGCCTTCATTTGCAGTGGCAAACTCTTCAGCGGAAGCTTTATCTTTAAATGATAGTACATTGTAGGCCATTGGTGTTTTAACCGATGGATTGTATACATAAATTGCATCTTTTCCTAAAATCCATTCTTTATCGTTGTAATCACGGACAAATTGAGCATCAATTTTTTTATTTTCATTAGCATGAACCCAATCATACATACAGCCTATATCATCAAAAACCATGGATTTACCATTATCTAAAATAATTTGGGTAGCATGTTGATCGTTAATAACGGCCATATTACATGTTTCACAAGTGTCCGTCGCTTCATTAATGGCAACAGGTTTAACCTCATCATTCCCACATGCTGTGATACTCATAATTATTCCTGCCACTGCAAGGAAACTAAATAGTTTTTTCTTCATCGTTTTTTCCTCCCAAATATAAATAAACTACAACTTGCTACAATCATCACTGCACTCATAAACCATAAACTAAAACGAGATGATTGTTCTTTTTTTACTTCCATGGTCATGTCCATTAGAGGGGCTGAATCTATTAATAACTGTTCAAATGGACTTTTCAACATGTTTTGTAACATGATAATTCCCGGTGCTTGGAAAAATAGTTGATATTCCGGAACATCCGCTGTTAAGGTAAGAAAATATGGGTCGGCAGTATAGACAATATCACTCTTGCCATTCCCATCTAAATCAACCTTACTAGCTGAATCCCAATAATTACCGTCCAGTTGATTATTTGAGCTGTCTATTGCCTGGGCATCGTTGACATTTCCGACGAATGTATTATTCATTGCCTTATTTCCATTCGATTTTAAAAACTGTATTCCAGTAAAATTGTCCATGATTTTATTGGATTTCAATCGATTGTTTTCAGCTTTTTCGATAAAAATGCCTACTCGATTGGATATAAACTCATTTCCGGTCACCTCAGTATCAGAAGCTAAATATAGTAACAGTCCTTGAGCATTCACACTATTATTATTAGAAGAAAACTGATTATTACTAACGACTGTCCGTTTTGATTCCATTAACTCCGTGCCTGTTGTATTTAATGTAGATACATTTTCGTCAAGTATATTATCATTGGAGAACATGAGATGCATACCGTAACGGGATTTTTGGATGTTATTTCCGCGTAAGATATTCTTGTCGCTTTGCTCTAAATAAATCCCATCAGAAACATTCGTTATAGTAAGGTTTTCAAACTTATTGCGGTTAGATTTCCATAAATCGATTCCATTCCCTCGATATTTGCCAATAATCTCGCTGTCTTGGATTGTCACGTCATTTGCATTGTCGAGCCTAATCCCTAAATGCTTCGTCTTAATGTTTAATTTTTCCAGAGTATGATAGGACCCCGTAACATAGATAGCTGCGTCTTCTTTTTCATTCCCACAATGTTCCACCATGATATTTTTTAGAGTAACACCCTTGTTGAGAATGGTAACGACCGGTTCATTCTCACAAGAGCGAAGAAGGACTTTACCTGTTCCTTCTAGGGTTACTGGCTTGGAGATTATTACTGTCTCCTCATACTCTCCCTCCTCTATTTTAATCGTGGCACCGTTTGGAGCTTCATCAATTTTAGATTGTAAAGGGCTTGTGGCTTCTGATACGGCTGGCAAGCAACAGGATAATAAGAGGAGAAACAGGATATTATACATTAATTTCACTTCTTTAGTCTCCTCGCTCTCGAATTGATTCACATGTTAGTCTAGCTAATAAATGTATAAATTTAATGAGGATACCAACCATGCTCATGGTGTACAGACAACATTTCCTTGAAGTGTAAATGTTCATAACATTAGTATAGACAGAATGAAAAGATTAAATAATATGATGATCATTCTATTGAAAGAGAAGGCAAGAGAAGGAATTCGAGGAATCTTAGAAGAATTGAAGACTTTCTTATTATTGGAGAAGGGAAAAATGGAGAAGAAGCGATTAAACGTACCGAAGAATTAATGCCTGATATGATCCAAATGGATATTTAAATACCTGTAATGGATGGACTAGAAGCGACTAAAATTCAAACCATATGTGAAAATTGTAATGATTACGGTTTTAGAGGATATCATAAATTTATTTGATGCGTTAAAAAAAGGGGAGGAGTTTATGAGAAGTATAACGAGTGGATATTGGTAATGACAGAAATGAAATTTACAAGGTATTCATCGATCATTCCACCAACTAAAGCAGCTTGAAAGGACAAGCTGCTTAAATGTTATTTTCCATTTTGGGCTGATGAAGTGGGGAGAACTCTTCTTGTAGTATGGAGTACATGTTAAGATCTCGATGTTTTCCTTTTGCGAAGATGCCTTTTCTCAAGGTTCCTTCAAATGACATCCCTATTTTCTCCATCACCCGTGCGGATCCTGTATTCTCTACGAAACATCTTGCTTGAATTCGAACGACATTCATCCGGTTAAAGCCAAAGGCAATCACTTCATTGGCAGCTTCTGTCATGATTCCCTTACCCCAATAATCTTGAGAAAGTACATACCCGATTTCGGCTACACGATGCCCCACCAGCCACGAGACAAAATCAATGGTTCCGATGATCTTCCCGGTTGCTTTATACTGGATTCCCCACGGAGCGACATACTTATTCTCATATTGTGCCATGGCAAAGTCAATAAAATCTCTAGTATCAGCCAGTGTCTTATGGTTATCCCACGTGACGTATTTTGTCACTTCTTCATCAGAACCGTAAACATGAATATCTTCAGCATCTTCCCACGTTATTTTCCTCAGGATCAGGCGTTCTGTTTCTAAAGTAGGAAAATTTTTGAATGGATTTTCCATTTTATCACCTCTTGTTCTATTAGTTATTACCATTATATAGGGAATTATAAAAAGATACAGAAAAAATAGCATTCAATGAAAGAATGCTATTTTACCATTGCTATTGCTATGAAATACTTCGTTCAAAATCTAAAACTTCTTAGGAAACTGCTTGATAATCCCTTTGGTTAAAATATCCGCCAATATAATAATATGGTCTTCTCCTTTATCAAAAGCAACAATTTCAGCGTCTGTGTCCTTTTTAAGTCGGGCACTCACTTGGTCTGTCAACAATTGCAGATGCATATATAACAGTTCCTTTAATTCTTCATTGCTCCAATTTGGATTGGCTTTGCTGAGAAAGAGGGCGATATCATCAGCGTTTTTATACCATTCTGTATTGTATTTCTTGAAGTTATTTTGGTTTCCGCTTTTTGCTGCCTCCACCACTTTTCCTGCAAGTACAATGTGCTCCCTTAGCAATTGGGCCAGCTTGTCACCGGCCTCCTCCCCATAATAGGGCTTAATGGCATTCCCGATATCATCTTGGTTTTGTAATAACCGTGCTAACACTTTTTCTTGATCATCCAGGCCTGAGATGGCACTGACAATATAGCTTCTTGTCCAGATCGTATGATCGATCCAAAGCTTCCGTAAAGCATTTTGCAGTTGAACCGACGATTCTTCCATACATTGCCTTGAAGGATTGGCTTTACCTTTGGCCTCCGTATGTAGGGGTGAGAAAATTAAGGCAAATGACATAATCAATAACGTTACCTTCATGAACAGGTTTTTAATAAAAAACATCTCCTTTATTTAAGATGAAATACTGGCTTATTATTTGATGTAGTTCCAGTTTTTACTCCTAAATCACCTAAAACTTATCCCATTCAATCAGTGATAAAGAGAAGGAAATCCCCCTTTAATAGAGAAATACATACAAAGGGGATGGTGAGATGTCAAACGATATTTCTTCTGAATATATTAGGGTGTTTAAATGGCGGTTTAAGGATATGAAATATACAGCGGATAAGGCGATGGAACAGCTTGATGAGGAGATGCTTTTTTGGTCACCGAATGAGCAATCCAATAGTATCGCCATCATCGTGAAGCATATGAGCGGGAATATGGTTTCACGGTGGACGGACTTTTTATATACAGATGGGGAGAAACCGTCCAGGGACCGAGATGCGGAATTCGAGCCTGCCATTACCAGTCGAAAAGAGTTAATCGAGGTTTGGGAAAAGGGATGGAATGTCCTTCTTTATTCCTTGCATGCCATCAAGAAGGAACATCTGCTTCGAGACATATTCATTAGAAAAGAACCCCATACCTTGATTGAGGCCCTTGAGCGACAAATGTATCACTATTCCTACCATATCGGCCAGATCGTCTATATAGCCAAGCTGCAAAAGGGGGATGCCTGGAAAAGTTTGACCATCCCAAAACGAGTAAAAGGAGAGTTTTAATGAAATTTCAATCAAAGAAAGATTGGTGGACTTACCCTGTCTTCTTAGGGATAATCATCGCAGTCTTCATCCCGCTATTCACGGATCAAGACCTGACAAGTCTATATATAGGCGTGCCGGTAGCCGGTTTGATTCTTTGGATATGGTTTACGACCTATTATGTGATAGAGAGAAATAGTTTGGTCGTTCGGTCGGCATTCATTCATAAAATCATCCCGGTCTATGAAATCAGATCGATAAGAAGAACCTTTAATCCATTATCTTCGCCAGCGCTTTCACTCGACCGGTTGGAAATCCTATATGGGAATGGCAAAACGGTGCTTATTTCCCCGGAAAATCGTGAAAAGTTCCTTGAGGAATTAAAGAAATTGAATCCCTCGATTGTCATTGTCCTGAAGAAATAAAGGTCTTAAGGAATGAAAAATATGTGGGAGGCGAGAAAATGAAATTAGCTTTTTTATGTCATCCAGTCAAATATTTAAAAGGTTCATCCCGTTACTATCGGGAAGTGTTGGGATTTGAAGAAGCTTGGCAGGAAGGGGACCATACGGTTGCGTTAAAGCTTCCGGATAGTGATGTGCAGTTAATGCTTGAAGATGATGAGGAAGGATTCTCGGCCGGTGGCGTTTTTATCGTGGATAGTGTAGACCGGTTTTACCATGAAAACAGCACATTGGATTTTGTGAAGGAACCATGTGATATTCCACCAGGTAGATACGCCATCTTTCAAGATCGCTCGGGAAACCTAATCCGCATCATCGATAAAACGAAGAGTTGAAGGGGAAGACACCCTTTTTATCCGACATAGCAGAGGAGAGCCAACCCATGATCAAAGGCCTGTATGAAGCACATTTACCTGTATCAAATCTTGCTCGATCCACCGAATTCTATGAACAACTGGAGTTAGAACTAGCCTATCAAAATGATACCTTAGCTTTCTTTTGGATTGAGAAGGGGCGTAGTTGGTTAGGGTTGTGGGAAACGGATAAAGTGCAAACCCCTTACCACCCTTCTCTGAGGCATGTTGCCTTACATGTGGACAAAAAAGATATTGAACATGCGAAAGAATGGCTGGGAGATAAGGGAATTCAGATAAAAACAGCTTTCGACTTTCCACCTGATAGGCAGCCGCTTATTCTACCTAATAACCCTCATGCCCACGCAGCCATCTATTTTCAAGATCCCGATGGTAACTCCCTTGAATTGATCACCCCTTTAAGATTGGATGTCGAAGAAGACTTTACCATGATGTCCCTGGAGGAATGGAGTAAAAGACGTAGGGTTTAATAAATGGGAGGCAGATGAAATGAATTGATTACATATAGGTATTGTGAAATCTTCCTATTCGATAACACGTTTTTCTATAGAGTAGGCTATAAATTAGATAGTGAAGGGGCGGATCGAATCTTATAGTTAATCCCCATTTCTCATATGATTATATAGCGTGATTTCCTTCAAATGCACTTAGACGGACTTCTGAATATCCATCAACTGAAACATTTTCTAACCTATAATCTTAAATTAAAATTCGAATTTCCTTTGTAGATTCACAAAAAGTCATTCAATATGCTGACTATAATTTTTTACGATTAAATACGAATGATTCTTATTCCACCTAAAAAGAGATAAAAGAGCCACACCTATTAAATATATCTAATAGATATGGCTCTTTTTTAAGTTTTTAAGGTATTACTTAATTAACCGTGATACCAGCCTGTTTTACAGTTAATATATACAAGTTGATGCCAATCACCTTTTCCATCAAATTGTATATACATATCATAATAACCTAGATCACTTTTTTCTAGTTTGGTTTTATCTTTTTTGCCAACATAATTTTTCTTAATCTCGTTAATTGTTTTTGTTTTTACTCCTGGTGACCATTTATATGGATCAGCAAAGTGGAGTTCGTGTGTTTTTACATAGCCGTATTTACCTTTGTATTTGATTTTTGACCAGCCATATTGTTCAGAAGAGGACAAGTTATCCTGATCCTTACCGATAGGTACGCCACCATATACTTTTACGATTGTCCCAACCTTAATTTTCCCCAATGTTTTATACGATGTTCCTGCTGAAGATTTTACAGAAAGGACTGTTGCTGCATAGGCTTTGTCATAGCTTGTGGTTTTAGCTTCGGTTGAATTGAATGATAAACATAATGTTAGTAAACAAACACTTGCAAAAATCGAGATAATTTTTTTCATTCTAACAACACTCCTAATCAGTTACATAGATTTATTTTATAGAATTTTTTTCCTTTTTTATCATATCATGCGTAGTTATATAATACTATGTTTTCAAAAATGGTTTTGAATAAGTAGTAATCTTAAAAAAGAACTTGGGGAATTTTCACCAAGCTCGGTTATTTAACTATCATTTTTTTTACTGTTCCTTGGAGAAACAAAGAAGGCGAAAGGCATCCGTAAAATAGAAATGAGAATGATTTAGGACCTTCAAACGTTCTTTCTTTATTAAATACTTGTAGCAACATTCTTTTAGAACATAGCCTAAAATAAAGACGTACTTATAAACTAGATGGAAAATAAGTGGATATTATGATACGTTTATACTGGTGACTTATAGGTCAATTCAAAAAAAGGTAGGTATATTATGTCGGAAACAGTTCTTAAGGTTCAATCCTTGAAGAAGAAAATTGGGAAAAACGTCATTGTCGATGATGTGAGTTTTGAAATCAAAAGCAATGAAATATTCGGTTTGCTTGGTCCGAATGGAGCGGGGAAAACGACGATTATCCGGATGATTACCGGTCTTATTAATCGCACGGGCGGCAGCGTTATGATCAAGGGGCATGATCTTGATAAAGATTTTGAAGGGGCAATGAACCAACTAGGGGCCATTGTCGAAAATCCAGAATTCTATAAATATATGACGGGCAGAAAGAACATCATGCATTATGCTCACATGTCACATAATAAGATTTCCCCTGAGCGGATCGAAGAAGTGATCAAGATCGTAAAATTGGAAGAGGCCATCGATAAAAAGGTGAAAACCTATTCATTGGGCATGCGTCAACGTCTTGGTGTAGCACAGGCCATTTTACATAAACCATCTTTATTGATTTTTGATGAACCAACCAATGGCTTAGACCCACAAGGAATACGTGAATTCCGTGATCATTTGAAGTTGCTGGCAAGTGAGGGAGTGGGTGTGTTGATTTCTTCGCATCTCCTTTCAGAAATGCAATTAATGTGTGATACCTTTGCCATTATCGAAAAGGGTAAATTGATACATACGGAAGAAAAAAGAACAGAAGAAAAACAAGAGGATATTCATGAAGTGGCCTTTACGGTTAGCGATGGGGAGCGGGCAAAAACGATTTTGCTAGAAGAGTTTCCTAATCTTCCAGTGATCAAGCATAGTGCGGAATCCATTTCCGTATCAGCGACACGTGGACAGACGGCCCGTATAAATAGTAGTTTCATAAAGAATCAAATCGATGTCTATGAAATCGTGGTTACTAGAAAATCGCTAGAAGATAAGTTCTTTGAAATAACACAGCAGGGAATGAGGGAAACGGTATGATGTCCTTGATACGCAATGAATGGATGAAGATTTTTCAAAAAAAATCGAGCTATGTGTTTATTGGTTTCCTTCTATTAATGGTAATCGGCTCGGCGTTTATAGAAAGTAAACTGAATCCAGTCGATAAAGATGCAGACTGGAAGCAAGATGTGCGTGCAGATATAAAAGAGCAGGAAAAACAAATGAAAAGTCCGGAATTTGATGACGAAGACAAGGAATTCTTCAAGGAACAAATGGAAGTTAACGAACAACTTCTCAAGGAAAACATAAACCCAGACCTTCAAACGAACTGGACGTATATGGCGGAATGGACGACATCCATCACTTCATTCATTACTTTATTTGTCGTCATCGTTTGTAGTTCCCTGGTGTCTTCCGAGTTTTCGGATGGAACGATTAAGCAGTTGTTGATCAGGCCTTATAAACGTTGGAAGATCTTACTTTCCAAATACATTACTTCCCTATTATTTGCGGCACTATTACTTGTGATTTTACTCGCATTCAGCTATCTAATTGGTCTTTTATTCTTTGGAAGTGGTTCTTATACAGATAAAATCATGGATCCGACTTCTTTTGGATTCGCTCCTGTTTTAGTTGGCGAATATGTTGTGAATATGATGGTCTATTGGATTCCGGGATTCTTGGTGATCACAGCCATCGCCTTCATGTTAAGCACATTATTTAAAAGCCAAGCCCTTGCGGTGGGGATTGCTATCTTCATTTTATTTGCTTCTTCTACGTTGACTGCGATCATTCAGTCATTTATAGAAAAAAATGAGTGGTTAAAGTTTGTCCTGTTCCCTCATCTCGATTTAAGAGGATATATCTCTGAAACGGTGAATATGTTCGATGGGGCATCCCTTGGTTTCTCAATAGGAGTGCTTGCCGTCTATTATTTCCTATTTTTAGCGCTAACCTTTTTCTTCTTTCAAAAAAAGGATATTACGAATTGATGGTAATTCGTTGGGAAAGTCGAAATCCCTTTGGGGGTTTCGGTTTTTTTTTGAAAAGGAAGAGGTAGAAGATAGGTTTAAAAAAGTAAAAAACCGTTCGCTTAACGGAACGGTCATTGTTAAATCACTCAATCACATCAAACCAGAGGGAATCCGTATCATCCACCTCGCCATTGTAATTGATGGTGATTTCCTCCCCGGCCACTATATCGGCATGTGCATAAAAGTCGATGGTCATCCGTTCTTCATTATTATCAAACCGGGCATTTGGGGTGTAGGAATGATTAAATAAGGAACCATATCCCAAGGCAAGCGCGGTATCGTCGTCTCCCCAATAGAAGCAATGCTCGAATAGTGAGGTTTTCTTTAAGTATTTCCAGTCCTTTTTTGGTGAAACGACAACAGGGGATGATTCTATCCATTCATCTTTTTTTATATCCCGTGTAGCGAATATCCCACGGCCATATTTTCCTGTGTGTTTGATGCAAATGGGGGGCACTGAGGCATCTCCTTTCTGCCAATCCTGATTCGTTTTCATGTGTTCCTTATCTAGGGTTTTTAGTTGTGTTTTTAAATAAGCATTCCGTTTGCGAATGAAGTCAAAGATGAATTCAGGTTCTTGATCGAATACATCGATCTGCCCCTTCTTATAAGGATCGAGGAGGACATGGGGGCGTAATGCTTGATGGAGGGTGTGTACTTTATCTTCCATATAATCGACCGTGAATGTTGTTTCCAGGATTTCTTCTACTGTATCTTTATAGAGTTTACGAAATTCAGGAACTTGTAAGAGAAGGGTGTTCAGGTGATTTTTCTTTTTTCCTTCGATAGGCACGTACGTGTGCTCCATGATTCCACCGCTCACTTTCCGTCCCCATGTTGCATCATAGTCCCAAGGAATGATTTCGAATAAACCAGTTTTACTATTGCGGTATAAGGCATAGTTATGCGTGAAACCGTCATTATTCATCGTACAAACGGCTGCGGATAGCCAGCGTAAGTATGAATCCATATGGATATGCTGTGCGACGACATCATGTAATTTACTTAGAGGGGTTGTATTGATTTTTTGAATGAAATCATGCAGGAAAATATCGTCGGACTCTATGCCATACACTCGTTTATAACCAGATAGAAGCGATTGTTTTGGTTTTTCGTCTTTTTCCAAGGAAAAGTTTGCACCATTGCCGACAGCGTAGTAGATGGGTCCGGAGGGAAGACCTCTTTTTTCTAAAAAAAATTCGTCCACGGATTCCAATTGTAAATATACGCCCTTTAAGGCATCATTACGTGTTAAATTGATATGCTGACTATGTGGTGAAAGAACTCCGAGGTCTTCGAAGAAATCTAGAGAAAGCTTGTTGCGCATTAACGAGGGATCTCTGTATTCAGCATTCAGATGGATTTTTTGAGCGCCAAAGAATCTTTCAGGTTCGATAAACTCAACCCAATAAGACCTTTTTCGGAATTTCCGTGTATAAGAGCCCCGATAGGCCATATCGATATCATAGGAATTTTCACCAACTTTTAAATAAGCGGGAATCGGGTTGTCGCTCCATACATTTTTCCGTAAATGATCCAAATCTTCTTCTTCAATCGTCAAGAAATATGAGGGAATATGATAGCTCATACAATTACCTACCTTTTATACTATTGTTAAGAAAGAAGTCTCAGCTTGATGAAGCGGCTACTATTCATCAAGCTGAAACCGCAATGATTCATTTACTTATCTTCTATTTCTTCTTTTTCTTGTTGAACATCCAGTAGACGTCCTGCGAGTACACGTCCTGCGAGTGGACGTCCTGCGAGTACACGTACTGCGAGTGGACGTACTGCGAGTAGACGTACTGCGAGTAGACGTTCTGCGAGTAGACGTTCTGCGAGTAGACGTTCTGCCAGTGGACTTATGTCCAGTAGAATGTTTACCCTTTTTTCCTTTTTTTCCTTTCGTCATTCAAACCCCTCCTTTCATGAAGCTAATGGTATAGTATGCAGGGGTGTCCGAGCTTGAATGTGTTTTTGAAAAATCAGGCGAAAAATGATAAAGGGAAAGGATATTTGTCACATAACTTCGGATAGCCCCCACAAAAAACATGGGCATCTTGAAGTTACTATTTATTGACAGTGAGAATCATTATTGATTAAACTGGTTAATAGAAAGCAAATGGATGGGGGATGTGCACTATGTTCGTTCAAATGAAAAAAACAGTGGTAACAGAAGGCCATGCAGATCAAATCGTGCAAAAATTCAGTAGAGAAGGTTTGATTGAAAAGCAAGAAGGGTTCGTCGATCTAAGTGTTTTGGTCAAAAAGGTGCGACGGGGCGATGAGGAAGTAATCATCATGATTCGCTGGGAATCAGAGGAATACTGGAAGCAGTGGGAGAAGAGCGACGCACACATTGCTGGACATAAAGCCAATCTTGGCAAGCCAAAGCCTGATTATATCGTCAGCTCAGAAGGCGGATTATATGAAGTGAAAGCAGTGAAATCGACAGGAAAGTAAGATATGAGTCAGCCAGCATGTTTATGATGGCGACTTTTTTTATATACGGGAAAGGCTACTTATGCATACTCCTTCCATGATAAGACACCCTATATCATGGAGGTGAATACCACATGGATCAATCAAATTTGAAAAAAGATGAAAAGCAAAAACGTGAGGATAATTTAGTCGGCGGCGAAGACTTTACGACACAACAGCTTTTGAACGGGATGAATGGCATCTCGGAAATCTATCGTGATAATAGTGATGAAGACGAAAAAGAAACGACTGAATAAATATGAATGTATGTAAGCATAGCTGAAAAGTTATGCTTATTTTTCTGTCTGTGGTCGAATAACTAAGGGCTGTGGTTGAATGAATACAACGGGTGGTCGAATTAATGGATCCCGTGGTTGAATAAATCCTATTCGTGGTCGAATGAATCAAAAAATGAGGTCGAATGTCACCGTGCATGACAAGTATACTGCAGATATTTCGACTTTTTAAAACTGACCGATTGACCATTATCTATTTTTATTAGCATTTAGCAGGAAAAACCTCCTGTCACAGAGAAATCTAGGAGTACAGATGTGACGAAAAAGGAGTGGGTATGTTGAACTTTTCCATTAATGAAGAAGACAAAATCATGGAGTTCCTCCTAGAAAAAAAGGATGATTTCGAGCAGCAAATTTTGGAAGAGGCAGTCAATGTTAGAGAAAAAATCGAGGAAATCCTGCTGGTTGGGAATGTGGACCTTCTGAATAATGCGCATAAGCTGGTTCGGTACATCGTGGAACAGAATGAGGCAGCCATCATTGCTTTTGCTGAACAAGAGGGAGAAGCGTGGGCCACGCACTCCTTGACTCTTTCATTCAAGTTGGAATGGGTTCAGGCCATTCGCAGAACGTTATGGAAATTCCTATATGAATATGAACAATTACAAGATACATTCAATAATGTGGAAGTGTTTTTCGATTTAGAGAAGAAAGTGAATGAACAGGTCGACCAATTTCTTAAAGCGTTCTTCATTCGTTACTCGGATTATAAGGATCGATTGATCTTATCGCAACAGAACTTGGTGGAGAACTTATCCGTCCCAATCATTCCAATTACCCCAAGTATCTGCATCCTGCCTTTGATTGGGGATATGGAAGAATCACGCATGTATATCATCGAGGAAAAAGTACTGATAGAGATAGGAAAACTGGGGATACAAGTTTTGATATTGGATTTATCAGGAATCGTCGATATGGAAATTTCCGTCCTTAGAAAGTTAATGAACATTCTGGATGGGACGGCGATGATGGGGTGTAAAGCGGTAATCACTGGCCTCCGTCCTGAGATCGTTACGAAAATGGTGAGATCTGGAGTGTGCTTTGGTAATAAAGCAGAAACGAAAGGAACGCTGCAACAGGCGTTGCAAGATTATTTAATCGTATAAGATGAAGTGATCTCTCAATATCGGTTATATTTTGACCGGAATTACGGAGAAAAAACAAGTTCTACATGATGGAAATGCCGTTATCGATGGAGTCCAACGAGAGATTGGAAATTAGAGACTGCCCAAGAAAATGCTTGGCAGTCTCTTTATGCATTCCCCTACTTGATCAAGGAATACATATACGTATCGTGTGGGACTCCATTTTGATACATGTACTTTCGAAGGATCCCTTCCTCGGCAAAGCCTGCCTTTTTTAATAACTGACTGGATTGGACATTTTCCGTAAACACCACCGCACCGATACGCGTCAGACCGAGCTCATTGAAACCGAAGGCGGCTATTTCTTTGAGCCCCTCTGTCATATACCCTTTATTCCAATGATCCGGATGGAGTTCATAGCCAATTTCCGCTCTTCTGTTTTTGGGAAGGTAGGCGTGAAATCCTATCGTTCCAATCAGTCCAGGTATCCCTTTTCTTTCGATTCCCCAACGAATGGCCCGTTTCTCTTTATAGTTCTCAGCAAATTTTTCAATGATTTCCCTTGCCTGTTCGATACTTTCAAACGAATCTTGCCCATAAAAACGTGTAAGGTCATCATTGGAAAAGCACTGGTAGATTTCTTGGCTATCGCTTTCGGTAATTTCCCTTAAGGTCAGTCTTTCTGTCTCGAGTATCGGAAACATCTGTATCATCCCCTTCCATTCTTGTTATTCGACCTTGAGAAGAGGAATCCTGCCCTATACATGTTTTTCAGTTTCCCGGACAAGATATGCTTATCCTTTACTTAAAGGGGGGATTATCATGGGTAAAAAGCATCGTAATCGCATCAGTTCACCGAAGAAGAATAACCATATTCCAGAAGAAGCCATCATTGCCGAACATGAAGCACACGGTAAAGAGTATTCTGCGGAAAAACGTAAGAGAAGCAATCCTGGCCAGAGTCAAGACTAGAACAGAACCGCTTAGCCTTAAGGGCCGAGCGGTTTTTTTATGCTTGGGGTGCAAGTAGATCGATTCGCAATCGTCGATGCACAAAGTACTTTGTCTGCAGAAACGGTACATGTATGGAGTTATTGTTATTTAAAACATAATAAAAGTATAACGAAAACAAATCTAATATGTTGACAGAATAGGATGGATGATACAAAATATAATTATCTTGAAATAAAGATACATTATTTTAAAATAACTAAATATAGGATAAATGAGGAGAATATATAATGAATGTATTAGTAGTAAAAGCAAACAACCGTCCGGCAACAGAAGGAATCTCAAGCAAAATGTACGAAACGTTCATGGCTTCATTAGAAGGCAAAGACGTAAATGTAACAACGTACGATGTGTTTGAAGAAGATACACCATACTTCGGACAAGAAATTTTCAACGCGTTCGGCAAAGTGCAAACAGGCGGAGAGTTAACGGATATAGAAACACGCCTTTTGGCTGCTAAACAAAAAGCAATGGACGCAATCACTGCAGCGGACGTAGTGGTATTCGCGTTCCCATTATGGAACTTAACAATCCCGGCTAAACTGCATACATTCATCGATTATGTCTTTGCGGCAGGATTTGCATTCAAATATGATGCAAATGGGAACATGGTTCAATTAATGACTGACAAAAAAGCGATCTTCCTAAACGCTCGTGGCGGAGTTTACTCAACACCGGAAGCGGCTCCGATGGAAATGGCTGTTAACTACATGCGCAACGTATTTGGCGGCATCTTCGGCATGGAAATCATCGATGAGGTCATCATCGAAGGTCACAATGCAATGTCTGATAAAGCACAAGAAATCATTTCTGCAGGGTTGGAAGAAGTAAAGGCTTCCGCACAACGCTTAGTAGAATTGGCTGTTGAAGCATAATAAATATATAGGGTAAATATCAAAAACGGCATTTGAGCTTCGACTCAAATGCCGTTTTTGATTAATGGAGAAGGCCCTATTTTATGTTGTTTTTTTAGGAGTCAGGACAACGAACAAATGCGAGTTTCTACCAATTCTTAATAACTTATATGATTATCTAATCCAAACGGTATAATGATATAGGTATTTAGGTATATTTAAAAAACATGTACGAAGAAATGCGAGGGAATATTTTGAGTAAACAGATGACCAAGTGTAAAGCTTGCGGTAAGGAAATTGCAAAAGGAGTAAAGAAATGCGTTCATTGTGGAAAAGATCAACGTAATTTTTTTATGAGGCATAAAATTTTCACCGGTTTTTTAGTAATCATCATCTTGGTGATTATCACTTCATTAGGCGGGAAAGATGATGATACCAAGGTAGAAAATGATAATAAAGTGGCAGAGACAAATAAGGTAAAAGACGAGAAAAAGGTAGAAGATGATAAGAAAGCAGCAGATAATGTACCAAACGAACATAAGGCGGCATTAAAGAAAGCAGAAACGTATGCGGAAAACATGGATATGTCAAAAGCAGCGGTTTATGATCAATTGGTTTCAGAGCATGGAGAAAAATTCCCAGAAGAAGCGGCACAATATGCTATCGACAATATAGAAATTGACTGGAAAGAAAATGCGTTGAAGAAAGCAAAAACGTATGTGGATGAAATGGATATGTCAAAAGCAGCGGTTTATGATCAATTGGTTTCAGAGTATGGGGAAAAGTTTACCAAAGAAGAAGCTCAATATGCTGTGGATCATTTAGAATAATATTCACATGAAATACCAACAAAAAACGTTGAATCTGATTCAGCGTTTTTTTGTTGGATTTTTTAACGATAAACAATCAATAGAGGATGCCAGTTGAGTAAACAACGTGTGCATCGACTTAATCCCATGGTCGTGGGATTGATAGGGGATATGTTTTAAGGGTAGTTTAATTATATAGAGACAAATTTTTGATTTTATTACTAGAAAAAGCAATAATCATGGTGAAGGAAGGTGTTTATATGAAAAAATTAGAAGATAAAGTGGTCTTGATTACTGGTGGTGCTGGTGGAATCGGTGCTGGTATGGCTCATGCGATGGCGAAAGAGGGCGCAAACGTAGTCATTGTCGATGTGAATGAAGAAACAGGCAGGAAAGTGGAGGCCTCGTTGCAACAATACTCACCTGATTCGATGTTCATTCGATTCGATTTAACGAAGCATGATGAGTTAAAAGGGTTAGTGGACCAGGTTGTGGAGAAATACGGAAAGCTGAATGTGCTCGTTAATAATGCTCATGTATCGAGACAAATTCCCTTTATGGAAACGACTAGAGAGAATCTGGATTTATCATTCAATACCGGGTTTTATCCAACATTCTATTTAATGCAGGCGGCCGTTCCCCATCTAAAAGAAACGAAGGGAAATATTATCAACTTCGCTTCTGGGGCGGGGATTAAAGGGCAGCCGACACAAGCGGCCTATGCAGCGGCAAAAGAAGCGATTCGTGGTCTTACCCGTGTCACGGCCAATGAACTTGGCGGATTTGGAATTACCATCAATCTAATTTCTCCGATTGCCAACTCGGAAGGCGTGCAAGCTTGGGCCAAAGCGCATCCCGATATGTATGAAGGAATGCTGGCGGGTATTCCGGTGGGGCGCTTGGGTGATCCCGAGGAAGACATCGGTCGCGTGGCTGTATTTTTAGCTTCCGACGATAGTAAATATATTACTGGTCAAACGTTGATGGTAGACGGTGGATCCATCATGTTACATTAAAATGTTCGGGCGCGTTGATTCTATCGACGCGCTTTTATCATGCTTCAATACGTTCCCCTACCCACTTCGTTCATTAAACTGGTTGTTTTTTAAATGAATTGTCTAATAATTATCCATATGTTACTATTTTTGTAGATATTCTACGTGTGGGTTGTTCTAAATCTACGGGTATTTTGTCTAAGTATGATGTTTCGTTCATTTGTAAGGGGGATGTTGGGGAATGGGGAAGAAGACGAAGAATAGGTGGTTGATTGCCGTTTCTGCAGTGGGAATTCACTTGTCGATTGGTTCGGTGTATGCTTGGAGCGTATTCACGAAGCCACTTGCAAGCGAATTCGGTTGGGATTTGACTGATATTAGCTTAACATTTAGTATTGCGATTTTGTTTCTTGGGTTATCGGCTGCATTTCTTGGTCATTTTGTTGAAAAATATGGACCTAGGAAAGCGGGAATCCTCTCGGCGATTTTTTTTGGTTTAGGTATTACGGGGTCCGGTGTAGCGATTCATCTAGAATCCTTGCCTCTCCTTTATATTTCTTATGGCGTTTTCGGTGGGATCGGGCTCGGTGTAGGCTACATAGCACCGGTATCGACCTTGGTGAAATGGTTTCCAGATCGCAGGGGTCTAGCGACTGGCCTAGCCATTATGGGCTTTGGGTTTGCGGCACTGATTAACTCGCCAATCATCCAGGGTCTGATTGAATCGGTAGGAATTGCTACTACCTTTTTCATCCTTGGCACCGCTTACTTTATCATCATGATCGCTTCCTCTCTTTACTTGGAGCCTCCAGAGAAAGGCTGGCTACCTGTAGGGTATAAAGAGAAAATCAAAACGGGCAAAGTGAAGGCATTGCAAGATCTTTCGCAGTTGACCGCTAACGAAGCAGTTAAAACAAAACGGTTTTATTATCTATGGATCATGCTGTTCATTAATATAACTTGTGGGATTGCCATCATTTCAGCTGCCTCCCCGCTTGCCCAGGAAAGTATTGGGTTAAGCGCCGCTGCTGCTGCGGCACTAGTGGGCGTGCTCGGTGCCTTCAATGGTCTTGGACGGATTGGCTGGGCATCTGTATCGGATTTCATTGGTCGCCCGAATACGTATACCATATTTTTCACGATACAGGTCATTGCCTTCCCGCTCTTGATCATTACGGATAACCCGGTTATCTATCAAATTTTATTAGCGATTATTTATACATGCTATGGTGGAGGATTCGCTTCCATTCCAGCGTATATTGGAGATTTGTTCGGTACGAAGCAGTTAGGGGCCATTCATGGATATATTCTAACGGCATGGGCAGCTGCTGGGCTCGTGGGTCCGATGTTTGCTTCATGGATCAGGGAAACAACCGGGAGTTACTCCCAAAGTTTAATCGTATTCACTGGTTTTTTCGCCGTTGCATTGATTGTTTCCTTATTGATTCGTCTGGACATAAACCGATTGAAAAAAATCCAGACGAACGAAAGCCAGGATATCAGTGTTTGATGGTAAGTAGTTTGTATAATGATAGAATAAGAAACTCGCTGATTTCTTCCTCAGCGGTTTTTTTAAGTAAGTATTTAAGGACATTCATTTTGCCCTAAACGATGAAACCGATTCATCTCCTTATTCAAACGATTAGTCAGGATCTTTTTCAGTTCTTTCTTTTCAGACCCATTCTTTAGACCCTTAGATAACTTGCATGCCCAAACCCTTGGTATGACTTGGTTTTGGAACTACTTCTTTTATCACTTACGGCTACCTATTCACAATCCACATATACCATCCACAACTCACATCCTATCAGCCGACATCCACAGGCGGATATCCACAATCCACAAACGAAATTCTTTAATTCACAGCCACGTCTTCTTATCCACAGCCGCTTTAAAGGACAAAAAAAGAGAGCGGAATCCGCTCCTGTTATGAATCTATGTAAATGGTGAAAAAGGGCAGGGGAAAAAACACTAGCTTAGGAAGGTAGTGTGATGTTAAGAAGGGGATGCAGCAAAGGCATCGAGCCGATCACGTTGTATGGCGAAATAGGATTGGATGGTTTCCTTTTTCCTCGTTAGTGTATATTGCTGGTTGGACGGCGATACCGCAGCGTTGCCGAACTTTCCGATTAAAGCGAGCAGTTTGTCCAATTGATCATATGTATCATTTCTAAGCGCTATGATATATTCCGAATCGGTCCTTGTGGGTACCGGGTTGGTTGTCGGTGCAGTCATTTCCTCTTCTGTTTCGATTGTCTCGGTCGCCGTCTTCACGCGGGATATGAGCCACTCTTCGCACCAGCCGTTCAGTATGGAATAGATGAAGTCCGCTTGCTGAAACTTGAGGCGGATCGGTTCGATGTGTTGGTTCACTTCCATATAGTTCACTTCCCGTCCAAGTGCCTTCTCTGAAATCTCTTTATGAAAATGTTCACGGTCAAGCAGGGACTTGATGGACTCGGCCTGGTGCGCATACTTCGCCATTTGTTCTAATGTTTCATTATAGACAATCGTGCTTAAATAAGCCGATGCCTGTTTTGGTTCAGTGAGCAATGGTTTGTTGGCACGCAAGGCCTTGCCGAATTTCTTGAGTGCTTGTGAATAGACGAATCGCGCAAGGGTCAGCAGTTCCTTTTGCGTATCGCTCGGAGCTTCCGCTTTTTTTGCATCTTTAAGAAACGAGCGGAAAATGTACTTCCCGACCCGTTCCAACTCCATGCAGACGGCATCGCTGATATGGCCAGGAAAGCCCGCATTGAAAATGGTCCGGCGCAGTCCTGCCCGCTCGCCACGGTTTTCGCGATACTCTCCAAGCGTCCCTTCCTTAAAGGTAAACATCATCACTTCTTTCTTGGAGAAAGCCTTGCTTGTGAAAGCAATCGTAACGAGATCGCCTAAGCCTGCTTCATAGATGGCATCCATCGCTTCGAACAGGCGCTGTCTTGTGAATAGGGAAGTGGAGTCCGAAACGAATTCATGATAATCGAACATCACTTCTTCCGATTTTGAAACCGACATCCGGTAAGCGGCCATCAGCAACAGACGTTTTGCTGAAATCGTCAACCCTTTGAAAGCCTCATGATAAAAGAAACGGTATTTCTTGCAATAACGATCGGTCTTACGGTTAAAGCCAAGGTTACTTGTCGGTCCAAGGTTGAACTTATATAAAGCATCCCCATCTTGTTGAACGGGTACGAAAACCTGCGGAAGGTCTCCTTTTGGTGACGTGAATTTCCTGATGATCTGCTTCAAATATTTTTCTGATGTCCCCAAACTGCTTGCCATTGCATGAAGCGGGCTCTGAATGACCCCATCCCAATCACTATGCAGCAAAGAGTACAAACACGCATCAAATTCAGTGGAGGATACATGTTTCAATAAGTAATGGTACGTTTCTTCATAAATCATCCGGTTCCGTCTCCTTTTAGTATCCGCCTACATCCATTGGGCAGAGGGTATGATCTAACCAAATTGTTCTTCATCTTATTGAAGCTTTCGAAAAGAATCACTTCACCGTCTATATAAACTTTAAAAAGGAAAAAGTAGCATGCTCTAAAAATATTTTTTTGAAAATGTATAGGTTTGTAGGGGAGAGGCAAAAGTGGCTGATTAGTTGTGTTAAAATTAGGTAGAATTAGAAAAATAGATAAAGGGAGTTTTTTTGTAATCATGATATTTTCATTACTAGTATTCATCTTAAAAGGGATTGTGACGAAGCTTCCGTTTGCTTTATTGGGACTTTCCCTCATTCCGCAAAGGTGGTCCATAGCCGTCAGGAAAAAAGATTGGCTCTTTTTCACTGAACAGGTTCTGCGGCTATTACTGGCCGCTGTCATTTTATTTTTTATCATCGATATTAATCTACTAGACCAAACGGTCGAAGCGTTCTTTTCCAACTTGGCCATAGTATTTGGGTTGTTCCTTATCGTGGACGCAAGCTTGTACCTATCGAGGGATAAAGAACCTTCCCTAAAAAGACGTGACCGGGAACAAGGCGTTTCGAAGCGAGTCAGAACGCCTTGGAATGTCCATGCCATGTATATCATCGGTTTATTGCTGATTGCCACTTGGGTGATCATGCTGTTTTATCCCCTTACGATTGCCGGGAACCTTCATGGGTTAGCCGATGTCGTAAAGAAGAATAAACTAGAGGAAGTCCAAGATATTAAAACGATGCCACTAGTGACGGTGAAAATGGCTGATGCAAAGGGCGATGCTGCCATTAATAAAATCCAGAATGCCTCATATTTCACGGAAGGTGAATACCGTCTGACCAATATCAATGGCGAATTGACGTATACTTCTCCCATTGAAATGGACGGATTCCTGAAAGCTGGAAAAGCCGAATACACGCCAGGATATAATTTGATTTCGGCCATAGCGACCGATAAAGGTGCGAGCACGGTGAAAGGGAAGATGCTGTATGCCCCGTCGCAGTATTTGGATTATGATGTAGAAAGACAGATTCGTAAATCCTATCCGACCAAAGTCATCTACGATTCATACCTGGAGCCAGATGAAGAAGGCAAGCCTTTCTTTGTAGCTTCGGTTGGCCATTATTTGAAATACAGAAGTGGGTCCGTCGTGGATGGGGTGGTCTTGGTGAATCCGGAAACGGGCGACACGACCTTCTATCCCTTAGGAAAAGAACCGAAATGGGTGGACAGAACCTTCACTGAGGAAACGGCTCTAGAATATTGGAGCTATTGGGGAAAATATGTTCACGGGTGGAAAAACCAATCACTCATCGGTCCGAAAAAAGATGTCTTGCTTCCGAATGAGGAAAATATGCAAGTCACCTTTAATGATAAAGGCGAGTTGATTTATGTCGTCGATTTCACGAGGGCCAAATCAAAAGGGAACTCGAAAACGCTGGTAGGTTACGGTGTGTTCAACGCCAAGACGGGTGAAATGACATATTATAAAGGCGTGACATCCGTTTTAACCGGTAAAGAAGCAAAATCGAACGCCAATGCGAGTGAATTCTTATCCAAATATCCAGGATGGAAAGCGACCAATGGCGTGTTCTATACGATATACGGGGCACCGACCTATGTAATCCCCGTTACAAAAGGCAGCAAGTTCCAAGGGGTGGCCATCGTGTATGCCAATAGCGACAATCCTCAAGTAGCTTTCGGAAAGAACAAAGATGAAGCATTCCGGAACTATAAGAAACTGATCGCCTCCTTAGGGAAAGTCAATGGAGTGACGCCCCAAAAAGGATTTGAAATGAAAGAGATCAAAGGGAAAGTCATCAGAATCAACGATGCCAATCTTTCGAGTGGATATGTGTTCTATCTTATCGTAGAGGGAAGCAGCAAAAGGTTCTCGATTGATCCTTCCGTTCAAGGATTGTCCGATGTAGTCTTGACCAAGGTAGGAGACCGGGTCATCTTGAACGTGATGGACATGGAAGAAGAGATTGTTCCCGTCGATCAGTTCACGAATGTAGATTTGCCGAAGAAATAAAAGAAGCCGTGCGTACTCCTTGAAAGGAGCGCACGGCTTGTTCAATGAAAAAAACTGTACCTCCGATTGTTAGGTGTGTCTAACAATCGGAGGTACAGTTTTTTCTTTATAATTCCCCTTGTTGAATCCGTTTAATTACCTCATCAAGCCAGTAAATGGTGTGATCTGCTCTGGATGAAAAGTATTCACCTAAATATTCCACTAGCTTTTCTTTATCATGGTCTTTTTCCATCTTGATCTGTTTTTCAAAATCCGAAATTTGTTCCCACTTTGCAAGGAACTTCTTTTTGTTGTTTTTCAGGATTTCGACTACCTTATCACGGTCTACATATTTGAGGTATGCAAGTCCCACCACCATATCACTAATGGAACTGGCATTTTCAAACAACTTATAGATTTTCTTCGGAAGTTCTTCACGGCCTTTAGCCGTAATCCCGAATACTTGTTTATCAGGTCGATGATCTTCTTTAATGATTTCGACTATCTCGATTAAGCCTTGTTTGACTAGCGAATCAAAATGGTAATACAGCTTACTTTCCGTCAGCCCACCCAGTTGATCGAAAGGGATGGGTTCAGACAGTTGCTTTTTTAATTTATATGGATAATTATTATCCTTCATCAGTTTGCTCAATATGAAAACTTGAATGGGCATCTCTAAGCTCCTTCAGAAAATGGTTATCCTTATTATAGCAAACGAAGCGGGAATTTAAGCGGTCTTTGCAGCTTCCGTTTCCTGTTGTACCACTTGATTATCCATTGGGACTTTTTTGTGGACAAAGGCCACGATGAGCATGTTGATGAACATGGCACCCAGACCGACGGCTACCATGGACCAAATAAACGGACTTGGACTCGTGGTGCTATATAGGTTGGCAAAGTATGCTTGCACCGAGTAATACATAGGTGAAATGTGGCTCATCCATTCATACGGCGCATACATCATATCACGTGACACGGTGGCACCATTTGCGATGGTTTGTGTTAATAAGATCGGGATGTTTAACACCATACCACCATCTCCAACCAAGAATACCAAAATGGCTGTAAAGTTGAAACATACCATATAGTTCAAAATTTGTTGACCTAGCGTGCTGAGGAATAGGTCTCCACTTGGTTCATTCACTAAATAAGTGATGCCTAGGGCAACGAATGATGAAACAACGGCAACCAATAAGGCAGTCATTTGTACATACATGAATAGTCGTGTCTTGCTCGCTTTTCCACGGCTCTGTCTGAATGAGGTCACTAATTGCATCGCACCGATCATGGCACCTACATATCCTGCCATCGTCAAGAACATCGGTAACATATTGTGGTGCATGCCATCTGGCACTTCATTGATCGTGACGATGTTTCCTGAATACGCCGTTTCGATTTGTTTCGCCATTTCAGCCGCTTTTTCTTCCGGTAAATTGAAGTTCATCAATACGCCTTGAGCGGTTTGTTGTGAGAATTGTGCGCTCAACTGATTGTTAATTTCCGTAACGACTGAAGTCATAGTTGAGGAAACAACGGTTGGTCCTGCTTCATTCACTGTAAAGTCAATGCTTGATGACGTTTCGCCATTTTGCATATCGGCAGAGAATGTTTTCGGGATGTGTACGACTAGCGCTAAATCATTCTTATTTAAATCTTTTAACGCTTGTTTATTTGTTACATCTGTTTCGATTTCTTTAAACGGTAAGTTTTCTTTCAATTGGCTGGCAATCTTGTCTCCGTATTCACCAGCATCATCATTGACGATGGCAACCGGCAATTGATCGATATTTCCTGGAATGGCCGAATAACCAGGTAAGAAAATGCCTAGCATACAAAGGCCATAGAAAATCCCCATGAAAATGGCAGCAATGGAACCTTGTGTCTTTAAGAAATGTTTATATTTAAACTTCATTTGTTGCATCCATCCTTCTTCAAATATATTCTGGTTTAACTACTTTAATTTGAGTACTTTAATTTAACCGCTTCATCAGTCTACTCGAATCCTTTTTTAAAGTCAATAAAAAATTACGATACTAACATTAGGAAAGTCTCCATTATGTCGCTGGTGCTAAGCGTGAGTGTATATGTATGTAAGTCTGGTTTTTACAGTATGGTTACTGTTTTGCTTTTGTGTTGTGTATAATGGGATTATATGTAAAATATTTCGGGCAGGGGGAGCTTTTTTGAAAAGTAAAATCGCTTATATAGCTTGTTTAGTGTGTTTACTCGTGATTAGTGGATGTACCTCATCCAAGGTGCAAGAACCGGAGAAAACAGACGAGGTAAGCGTGATTGATGAGACTCCAAGTTTCGTAACGGATAAAGACCTAAATCAAATTGACTGGGAGCGGAAAGCTGTCGAATTTCGTACATCGACAAACGCCAAGGTAATCGGTAACGAAAACAGGCTTGGCATCATAGGGCCTGAATTAAAGGCAAATAAAGTGGAAAAATGGTTGTGGCATTTTTGGGGAATGGATAAGGGCGTAGCGACATTCGTCGGATATCATCGGAACACGTCAACCATCCATTCCGTATTAATTGATGGAGAGTGGTCCAGAAGCTTGACGGGGAGTAGTGCCGTGAATGGAGCCGATGGGAGTGTACCTTCGAATGTCATGTTGCCGGATGCGGGTGAATGGGCCATTTTGGTTTATTCGGATGGTGAATTATTCGATACATTGGTGATGGATGTGAAGGAGGAACAGCACACAAGTCATAAATGATTCTCGAAGGAGTGGACGATTCGGAACACAAGGGGATTTTTGAACAAATAAAAAAGATCACCGAATAAGTGGTCTTCTTTGATGAATCCTATGGAACGAATGCCCTCGTTAGGGGAAGTCATCGTTTTACCGACTTGCCAGGTCAGTGGTCTACCTATTCATCATAAGGATAAATACTAGCACGACGATGACAAAGGCTATGATAACGGATAGCCATCCAATTTTCACTTTTGCTAATAGACGGTCAACAATAAAGAATGAGATGGCAGAAACAAGACTTAGGATTTGTAAGACGAATCCGAATAAACAGTGAAATAAGAAGGAGAGAATTTCACGAGTGTAAGCCTTTTTAGAAATCTGCCTACTCAGCCAGTCACTAAAGAAGGAAGTGATCACTCCGTAGATAATGACAATCATAAGATTTAAATAATATAAATTCATAAATGCATTCAAATCAAAGCCACCAAGCGATGAAAGGACCAATGCAAATAACAAACTACTAAGAAAAGCAGTCAATAGTTTTCTCTTTAAAATAATAGGAATGTTCTCCTCTCTAATTTCGATTGCTCCAACAGCAACCCATGTAATATCTATATCTAGCCCTTCTTTTATTACCGTTCGTTCATCGGTAATAGAACCAAAATAAAAAAAGACTGAAGAGAGGGGTTTGTTCTCAGCTTTTGGGAGGATGCTTTCCCCAAAAGCCTACCTTTTACCTCTACTTACAGTTTGAAGGCACACCGGCATTGAAGTTTTTGTCTAGATCTGTTTCTGTTTTCTCATCCATTGTGTCGCTACCCATTTTTCTCCTGTTATGACCGGGGCTCCACCGTGTAAGGTTTGTTCATTTACATGTTGATCATCATAGAAATACTCGAAGTACACGGCCATTCCCTTTTGGGGAGATACAGAGAGATTTAGTTTAGGAAAGAACGTTTCCCCGCCTTCCTCCACATCATTCAAGTACATGATGATGGTGCTAATTCTATTATTTTTTGCAGCTTTACTAGAAGATGCGAAAAAATCATAATGGGCCTTATACTCTTGACCAGGTGTATACTTTAGAATTTGAATACCGTCCCCATGTTCAACGGGTACATTCATTATAGAAGAAACTCTTTTTTCAATGGTCGTGATGAGGTCATTTTCCTTGTCCTGGAAGTACATGCTACTGCTTGTCCGCATCTCATTTACTTCGCGTGTATCACCGATTTTGGAACGGTTCAGTTTATCTTTGGACAAACTGATTAATTCGTCACATTCTTCGTCACTTAACACATTCCCCAAAACGGCGATGAGCGGTTCTTCTAATCTAGTAAGGATCGTAATCTCTCTATCTTCTGTTTTGATTGTATTTCCCTTATGGGTGAAAATAGTCTGTTCTTTGTTATCCATGGTCGTTCACTCCCTTAATGAATGAATTTTCGGAAAAATCCATCAGTCTATTTAGCTTTTTAGCGATAAATGATTATATCACGAACCTTTCGAATAACGGAAATTTTTTACTTTGGTATATATTATTAGTACGAAAGGTTTTTGTGGAACGATGGTGTGAATCCCCACCATCGTTTTTCATGCATTCAAATGGGTTTTCCGCGCAGTTCGTATGCCTTTCCCCAATGTAACGACTCCCACAATCAATAGAAGCAAAGGCAGTCCAAATAATAGGTGACCGATTCCAGGAGCAAATAGTGTAACTGTAGATAAAGGACCGAATAGATAAGGGAAATTGATCAAAATACTCAACGGAATCAGCCAGTAAACCATGACGAGGAACATCATATGGAGAATACGGAGGAATCCGTGTACTTCTCGTGATTTAGGTTTGAATATTCTATAGACTGACCAGACAATCAGGGTCACGAATCCCAATATAATCAGATCAATCACTGCATATTTCATAAATGGGTGGTCAGTGGGGCTAGGGGGTTCTTCATGATGTACGAGCTTGTTCACTCCGCTTATGATCGAATCATATTCATTGAGGTTGAAATAATCCATTGAATTAATCTGTAAGCTGATGCCATACTGCCCGTCTAAGATCACTTTTGAGTAGGTGTTTTCTGTCCATCCATTATGGGAGATTTCATCATCCTTCACTTCCCATCCCATTGCGTAGTACGTATCATCCCCTATGTATGATGATGGCTGATGCAAGGTGTTCATGCCATTCTTCGATAAAATGCCTTTTCCATTGAATGTGCCATGATTCAATTGGGCGATCATATAATTTGCCATATCTTCCGCACTAGAAATGATGTAACCGGAAGGAACCGATCCCTCGTGTTTCAATTGCTTGGTCGGTAGCTTCCATCCAAATACCGTCTGATAACCGCCCGCAATGGCATGGTTTGCAACATCTTTAGGGTCAGCGTAGGTATTCTTCATTTCAAGCGGCTTGAATATGAATTCATTTAGATAGTCTTTATATGATAGATTTGTCACTTCCTCAATGACTAAACCTAAGATGTTGTAATTTAGATTCGAATATTCATAGCGGTCACCGGCAGGGTGCTTCAATTCAATCTCTGCCAAGCCTTTGACATGTTCTTTCAATGTCTTATCTCCCTGTGAGATAGCCACTTGGCCGTCATATGTGGAAAGACCGCTCGTATGATTCAGTAAGTGCTGAATCGTGATTTTCCGAGAAGCCTCCTTATCGTCAAGATGAAACCAGGGGATGTACAATTGCACGGGATCTTGTACTCGTATTTTTCCCTGATCCACTAACTGCATAAGGGCAAGTGCCGTAAATGATTTACTGACGGACCCAAGAACAATGGGGGTTTCCGAAGTCATTTCAGTTCCATTTTGGTTGGCCACACCATATCCTTGCACGTATTCCACCCGATCTCCCTCTACGATGGCCAATGAAGCTCCCGGAATCTTGAGCCGCTCGATTTCATTTGCCATAAACTCATCAATAGCGGAAGAATCCAGTTTTCTTGACGCCTGTTCGTTTCCCAACACAACTCCGGAAACACTTGTCAGGACGAGCAGTATGGTCAGTATGAAACTAATTATCTTATGTCTTTTTCGCATCTTCTCATTTTCCTTTCTCTATCAAGTGCTAAATATCTTTCTTGAATCATTGTAAGGATTTAACAAAAGTGGGTCAATGAATTCCAGATAAATAGATTCGTTGATGGCTCGTGCACTACTTTGCTGTTCGCCTTTGATAAGTAAATATTCCGTGAAGATTTCGGGGGAATGCATGAAAATGGGCATCTGAATCAGTAGCAATACCCATTCCGAGTACATATTTTGTGTGGAGGAGTACTTGAAAGATTGAAAAACCTATAGACTATTTTTTTTCAGTACTCCTTCGTTATTTTTCATTAATTCAAATATGGAGGTTTTATACATGAATGAGTTTCAAAATCAGCTTCAAATGTTGAATGTCGACCCACAGTTCCAGGCCAGTCAGCCGGTCCCTTGGGATCCGAATCAATTTCAGCATCAGCATTCCATGGAAGATTCCCGTCTTATCCCGTTAGGGTGTTTTGGTTGCCTTGGTTGTTTCGGATGCTTTTTCTTCGGAGGCATCGGAGGGTGTGGCGGATGTGGACGTTGCGGAGGGTGTGGACGCTGCGGTCGTTGCGGTCGCTAATCGATTTTCAGAGAAGAACCGACCCCTGCAGAATGCCTGCAGGGGCTTTTCTCCATGGAATTAGACATAAGAGACAAATTGTCATACATACGATTAGAGGGATAGCTAAGTAAAGCTTGTTGGTTAGGAGGTTCGAGATGAAGAATTTGACCCCTTCTATGCGTCTGAAAGTGAATAGGGATACGTTTTTTCTCCCTGAACCAAATGGGGGAGTGTATTTTCGGAATAATGTAAGTTCTTTCCGTATGGAAGGACGTACCATCGTTCAATGGATTGAACAGTTAATACCCATGTTTAACGGGGAACATGCATTGAGTGATTTGACGGATGGATTGCCTGGGCCATACCGGAATCGGGTCATGGAGATTGCCGAAGTTCTGTACAAGAACGGGTTCGTTCGGGATATCAGTCAAGATGCCCCACACCAGTTGACGGATCGGATTGTGGATAAGTATGCGTCTCAGATTGCGTTTTTGGATAGTGTCGGCGATTCGGGAGCCCGTCGTTTTCAGGATTATCGTCAGCTGAAAGTATTGGCGATTGGCTCAGGTCCGTTTTTCGTATCACTGGTATCCGCGTTGCTTGAATCTGGATTGCCTGCTTTTCATATTCATATAAAGGATTCGAAATCGACGAATAGAAAGCGACTGAAGGAAATTGTTGCCCATTTCCGTACAACAGATGAGGACGTGGTGGTGGAGGAGGTTTCCCAGAATCAGGAGGGGGAAAGAGCTTGGCAGGAAATAATCCGGCCATATGATTATATCGTGTCTGTGTCACAAGATGGAGAGGTGGAGGAACTGCGGGCGCTGCACGCGGCCTGCAGGCAAGAGGAGAAGATGTTTTTCCCTGCACTGAGTCTGAATCAAATTGGTCTTGCCGGTCCGATGGTGAACGGGGAATCGCTTTCCTGCTGGGAGTCTGCCTGGCGCCGTTTACATCAGTCTTCCCTGATTACCGATCAAGAGGTTGCCTCTTTTTCCTCCACGGCGGGTGCGCTCCTCGCAAATGTACTGGCGTTCGAGTTATTCAAAAGGAGTACGGGAGTGAGCGAATCGGATCAGAGCAATCAACTTTACCTGCTTGATATGGAAACCTTGGAAGGAAGCTGGCACACCTTTTTGCCCCACCCGTTTGTCACGGGCACGGCGGCTGCAAGATGGGTGACGGATTTCGACTTGAGATTGAACCAGCAATCAAGCCGAGGCGAACGGGGAAAGTTGTTTATGTCCTTTGGCCGAATGACTTCCAGCCAATCGGGCATCTTCCATAGCTGGGAAGAAGGAGAACTGAAGCAACTGCCGTTAGCTCAATGCCGTGTCCAAGTGGTTGACCCGATGTCGGAGGGTCCAACTGAATTGTTGCCAGCGATCATTTGCTCGGAATTATTGCATGAAGAAGCGAGGAGGGAAGCGGGCTTAACGGGAGTCGAAGTGTATGCCACGGAAACGGTCAGCCATCTTGGTCCGACTTTACCTCAATGGGATGGAGTAGGTGTAGAAGGATTCGTCGGAGTTGGTACGGGAGAGACGTTCGCGGAGTGTATGTGCCGGGGGTTGTACAAGTGTTTGGACGAGGAATTAACCAAGCGAAGCAACGAAAAGCACGCCTGTGGTCGAATTCAGTTGGAGGTCATAGACGATGAGCGCTGCCGGTATTACTTGCAGGCGTTGACTAGAATGGCAGGTGACCCCGTGATTGCGTTAGGAGAGGAAGTATTCGGTTTCCCTGTCGTATGGGTCGGTACGGGGGATGAGTGGTACGGATGTGTAGGGTTGAATAGTACACAGGCTTTACGGAATGCTTTACAGCAGGCACTCATGGTCATTCAAAACGAAAAGGGGGGCTACAAGAAGCAGGGTTTGAGAGCTTCATCTGTACTAATGGAAAAAAGGACGCCGTTGACACTTAGGATTGCGTCGTATGAAGGATCAAGAGAATCGGAAGTGCTACAGGAGGCCTTGCAAGTGCTGGATTGGAACGGAAAGCGGCTATTGGCCTTCGAACTGGAATTGGAACCTGTTTTGAAAGAGGAGCTGGCAGGGGTATTTGGTGTGTTGCTGCGAGAGGAGGGATCAAGGTGAAGCCTGTCATCTTGATGGTCGGAGAAGGAGTGCTGGCGGACCTGGTGTACGGAATATTGTCAGTCCAATACGAAATCATTCACCAGGTCGACTTTTTGACAGAGATACCCGAAACGGCTGACCTGGCTCTCGTGCTGCAGGATGCCTGGGATCCTTCTGCCCACCTAAAGGCGGAGGAAGTCCTCGACATTCCATGGTTACGGGGCTTTGTGTCATTTGGTGAAGGGATGGTTGGGCCACTAGTGTGGATGGAGAAGGAAGGGTGCTCGCAATGCGCGGATCTACGGCATCTCATGGCGGGGCGCGATCGGAAAGAAATGTGGGCCATCCAAAAGCAATTGCAGGAGAATGGAGGGAAGCAAGATGACCCGGCGGCATCGCGCACGGGACTGTTACAAATGGCTTACCTGATTGGAGAAGAGGTGCAGCGGGTGACGGAAGGGACTGGGGCCCGGTCGGAATATGCTGTAGCCTTGATCAACATGAAGACACTGAATATTTCCTGGCATCCTTTTTTAGCGGATCCAATCTGCCCGGTCTGTAGTCCCATTCCCGATGATTCTTCAAGGGCGGCCCGAATTTCGTTACAACCAAGTCCGAAGGTGGATCCCGATGGCTACCGCACCCGTTCAATGACTGAGCTAAGTCAGGTGCTGGCCAAGGATTATCTCGATCCCCGGATGGGTTTTCTGAATAATAAGATGGTCGATCTTGTGCCGCCATTTGCCGATGTCAGTGTGAGTCTTCCTTTGTTCATGGGGGATGAAGGGACAGCGGGGCGGACTAATTCCTATGCGGTTAGCGAGATGACTGCGATTTTGGAAGGATTGGAGCGGTATTGTGGTCTTGAACCACGGGGAAAGCGGACCGTTGTCCATGACAGCTACAATAATCTGAAAGATGAGGCCCTGGATCCCAGCAAGCTTGGTGTTCATACCGATGAAATGTATGATCTGCCTGATTTTCCTTTCAAGCGGTTTCATCCGGATTCCCCAATCAACTGGGTTTGGAGCTATTCTTTTTTACAAGAGCGTCCAATTTTGGTTCCAGAGCTGGTGGCTTATTATAGCTTGGGCTGCGGGGAGGGGTTTGTTTATGAAACGTCCAATGGCTGCGCGTTAGGAGGCAGTTTGGAAGAGGCGATTTTGTACGGGATTTTCGAAGTGGTGGAACGCGATTCTTTTCTATTGACCTGGTACGCTAAGCTCCCGCTTCCCCGCCTTGACCCGTATTCGGCGAATGACGAAGAACTGGCATTGATGATGGACCGGGCACGTGCAGCGGCGGGATATGACATCCATTTGTATAACGCGACGATGGAACATGGCATTCCAAGTGTCTGGGCGATGGCGAAAAACAGGAAACGAAAAGGATTGAATCTCATTTGCGCGGGTGGTGCCCATTTGGATCCCGTCCGGGCGGCGAAAAGTGCGATTCATGAGTTGGCGGGCATGATGCTGACCCTTGACGATAAATTCGAGGCCAATCAGGAAGAGTATGAGAAGATGCTCGCTGACCCGTACCTAGTCCAGCAGATGGATGATCATGGCATGCTGTTTGGGTTACGGCAAGCGGAAGAACGGTTGCACTTTTTATTGGATGATCGACGGCCGTTGCATACGTTCGACGAGGAGTTCTTGGCCGGGGTGAAACATGCCGACTTAATGGATGACCTACAGGACGTGCTTTTACAGTTGCAACAGCATGGCCTTGATGTGCTTGTCGTGGATCAAACGACGCCAGAACTGAAAAAGAACGGGTTACATTGCGTGAAAGTGCTGATACCGGGCATGCTGCCGATGACATTCGGTCATCACCTGACCCGCGTTACAGGACTCGATAGGGTTTTGCAGGTTCCCGTGGAACTAGGATATGCGAAGCAGCCGCTGACAATCGAACAGCTTAATCAAGATCCGCATCCATTTCCATAAGCGGTGGTAAGGAGGCAGGGGATGAATCTAGATCAATTTTTGCATAATCTTCAGTTTGACACAGCGAAGGTCAGACCGCCTGACTGGGAAGTCGATTGGGAGGATGCGCCACTTTCCTATAAACTTTACCGTGACTTGCCTGTGTTCCCTTTTTCGCCGGAAGTGCCGCTGACATTGGAAGCCTGCCAAACATCATCCCAGCCCGACTTCAAGGCTATCGGTCACTTTCTTTGGTATGTATTCGGCCTTGCTCAAGTGAGCCAGTTCATGAATGATCCGGAACAAATGGACTTCATGCAGTCGTTCCGCCGTTTTGCGCCTTCAGGGGGAGCATTGTATCCAAACGAACTGTACATCTACCTGAAAATCGAGGAGTTGCCTGCTGGCGTGTACCATTATGATGTGGCACACCATCGTTTGGTATTAGTGCGGGAAGGTAATTTTGATGACTATCTGGACCAGGCACTTGGCGGTCGTTGCGATATGACAACGTGTTTCGGAACGGTCTTCGTGTCGACGATGTTTTGGAAAAACTTCTATAAGTACCACGATTTTTCCTATCGCCTGCAAGGATTGGACGCAGGTGTCCTGATGGGTCAGTTATTGGAGGTGGCGAAGAAGTTCGGCTTCTCGACTGGCGTGTCCTTTCAATTCCTGGACCGGGCCATTAATCACTTAATTGGATTATCTGAACAAGAAGAAAGCACATATGCCGCCATTCTTTTATCTGTGGAAGCTACAAATGAAGTGGCATTTGAAAGGGAAATAAAACGTGCCGTCACGTCGGTTGAATTATGTAAGGCACTTCCTGCGATAGCGCGTACCCACTACGAACGGTCACAGAAAATCATAGAGTACCCAATGTTGGTCCAAATGAATGAAGCTTCCATAATCGAAACCACTTGTTCCTTTCAGGGAATTGAAGCAAAGGAAGCGCGAAGTGGAAAAGGTATGGGGAGTATAGATTTGCCAGCGGTGGAGCGGTTGTCGTATGACCTGGCTACTATTTGCCGTAAGCGGTTTTCCCCGGAAATGGATTTCGTTTTAGGGAAGGTGAGCAAGGTTCAACTCGCCACACTGTTGCAAGAGGCTTCGGCATCTTTTTCGTATACGAATGATGTGGATGAGAAGCAAGAACACGATGTCTCCATTTATGCCTGTTTGCATCAAGTGGAAGATATTTCAGATGGTGCTTATGTTTATGATAGAGCCAATCATGCACTACGGCTGGTGCAACAAGGTGATCAGCGAACTCAGTTGCAATACGCCATGTCACTGGATAATGTGAATTTACTGCAAGTTCCAATCTGCCTGCATGTCGCAGGGAATAGAGATCACCGCAAAAAGGAGCTAGGCTACAGGGGATACCGCATCCAACAGATGGAAGCGGGGATGCTCGTCCAACGATTACTTTTAGTAGCGACAGCCTTGGATATGGGAGGTCATCCTTTGCTTGGGTTCGATGTGAACGTATGTGATGACATTTATAAAAAAGGACTGCATGAAAAAACAACGCTCATCCAAGTCCCAATCGGACCGTATCGGGGGCGACCTTGGCTAAAAGGAAGTTTGCATGGTTAGCTTCTGGATGGAGGAATGTGGGGAAAATAAACTCTTGAATACCAAATGAATGGATCCAACTCAACCCCTACTTTTTTCATAAAGAGGGGTTTTCTTTTATGAAGAGATAGAGAGTTTGTCCAATCCAATTGATTTCTTCACTCATAAGATAGTGAGAAACTATTTTATGAGTGAAGATATTGAGTAAATGTAGTAAATGTGGCCATAGTGATTGTCGTTGCAAATCAAAGAAGTGCAAGGACTGTGGGCACAAAAAATGTCGGTGCGAAGGAAACTCACAAATTATCAAACAAAATGTACAAGTTAGGGTTTCTGGAGGAGTAGGAGCCACAGGGGCAACAGGAGCAACAGGAGCCACGGGAGCAACAGGAGCCACGGGAGCCACGGAAGCATCGTACCTCCAGGGTTCGTTGTTCATACTCCGGGGAGCGCAGCGATTACGATTTCGCAAACAGGCACGTACCTCATCACGTATGAAGTATTTCCACAACAAGGTACGTCAGCATTCGCTTTATTCGCTGGAGCGGCTCAAATAGCTGGTTCCAATTATGGCAGTAGATCTGGTAACCAAACGTATAGCGGACAAGTTATCGTGACATTACCTGCTGGTACCGTTCTTACTTTACGTAATATCGACGGGGCGACTACACTGAATAATACGATAAGCAGTCCAGGGGCTGCAGCTGTCCTAAGTGCATCCATCGTGATTGAACAGCTGGTATAAAATCAGGCCTTAGAAAAAAATTCTATTCTTTTTGAGGAACTGGAGACAGTTCCCTTTTTTTACATAGGAGAAAATTGTTTGGTGGTTACCCAGAGGTACAGTACATGAAAAGCAGGAGGGTTGGAAAAGCTATGAACGCATTCATTGATTGAAAAACCTTAATAGGAGGGATAAATATGAAACTTCAAAATAAAGTAGCCGTGGTAACAGGTGCAGCATCGGGTATGGGGAAAGCGATTGCGGAATTGTATGCTAAAGAAGGAGCCAAAGTCATTCTCGCAGACCTTGATATGGATGGTGCGAAAAAGGTCGCAGATGCCATCGAAAGTAATGGCGGAACGGCTAAAGCGATAAAAGTAAATGTCGGGGAACAAGCAGATATTGATCATATGATTGATACCGCTGTATCAGAATATGGCACATTAGATATCCTGGTCAATAACGCAGGAATTATGGATGGTTTCGAACCAGCGGGTGATATCGATGATGATAAATGGGATAGAATCTTTAACATCAACACAAAAGGTGTCATGCGTGCCACCCGTAAGGCCTTGCCGATTTTCTTGGAAAAAGGACAAGGTGTCATCGTCAATACGGCTTCTACCGGTGGACTGAACGGAGCGCATGCCGGCGCTGCATATACGGCTTCAAAGCATGCAGTGGTCGGATTTACAAAAAATACAGGCTTTATGTATGCCAATAAAGGGATTCGCTGTAATGCCATCGCTCCCGGAGCTGTCATGACCAATATTACGGCCGGCATGAAAAATCTGAATGAATTTGGTTCAAGCCGTACGAAGATCCCACAATCTGTCATCCCTCGTGCAGGTCAATCTGAAGAAATTGCAAAAGTGGCCCTATTCCTGGGTTCAGACGACTCAAGCTTCGTAAATGGCACAGTCATAACCGCAGATGCAGGCTGGACCGCAGCATTTTAGTTAAGGTTATAATGATCATACAAAGAAGGCCGCCAATTAGCGGCCTTCTTAAGGTACTAAAGTTCATATAGAAAACATCCGGTGGTGACAAGTTATTTATTTAAAGGTAACCAGCCAATTAAGCGTGTTGTCACCAAAATCGGTTAGCGTATAAACAAACTTTTGTTTTTGCCACTTTGCAAGGCTGCCTGTATCGTTTGCATCGATATGCAATTGCCCATATTTCTTAGGAACAGGCATCATATGCGTTTCCAAAAATTCTACAGTTTCCTTCGCTGTCGCTAAGCTTTCTTCTGACTTTTCTGTTGTGGAACGGGCTATAATGGCCCAGCGTCCTTCATTCCAACTTGTAAATAATGAACCTGCTCCTGCATCCTGATACCCCGTTATGCCATGCCCTAAATCAACAGCTTCACCATCTGTGAAAACGGTTTGATCTATTTCCTCACTTGCTGCTTTTTCCGTTTCATATTGAGTCATGACCAACTTGCCAACTAATTGCCCGGTTTCTTTTATCTTTGGATCGTTAATCTCTAGTTGTTTATCTGTGTTATAAAATGTAAAAGTCGCTTTATTCTGAGTTGAAGACGCGATAGCCGTTAAATGTTTTCCTTTGGTCACAGGGAAATCTGTTGGTAGCTTAATGCCCCAGTCACTTGGAATGATACTTTGGAAATCTGCTTTTTCAGCTTTGCTATCACTTGCTACATTCGTATTCGGTTTATCCGCTTCTTTTGTTTCTGTCTTTACCTCTTCCGTTTGCTCCTTATCTGTTTCAACATCTACCGTTTGTTCAGGATTTTGCGTTTGTACCGCCTCTTTCTCTTCATTTCCGCAAGCAGTCATCATCACCATCATGAAGGTTAAAAAGAATAGATATTTCAGCGTAATCCCTCTTTTCTTTTTTTGTTATCTTCCCTAACTATATTTATGATAAAAATTTCAATTGTTCAGGGGGAGCCGTCTCCAACTAACCGGTTTGATAGCCGTCAAAACTCAAACTAATAAAAATAAACGTTCAGTGTTAATGTCTGAAATCCAAAATGAAAAGCAGTTGTAACTGGTGAACAGCAGCAAGAGAGGGTTAGCTGATCCACATAGTTCGATGATTGGAAATGAAAACTATTTGTTTTTCTTTCCGTCTTTTGATGTATATGGACATTTTATCAAAGGCTTAAATGCTGCGATCGATACAACCAATTAACCGTTTTTCAATATCCAGGGCGAATGCTTTCATATCATCATTCTGAAGCATTTCAATCAAGGATGAAGGTTTTGGCATTCCCACTTTTATGACATGATTATCTTCATAAACCACGATTTTGCATGGCAAGAAATACCCAGCTAGCAGATTTTTCGAAAGGATATGTTGAGCTTCTTTCGGATTACATACTTCTAACACCGTATATGGAGTATTAAACTCCATGCCTTTTTCCTGAAGCTTTGCCGTTAAATTAAAATTCCACAATACTCCGAACCCTTCACTTTTTAAATTTTTCTCTAATGAGGCAATGGTTTGTTCTAAGCTTTTCTCTGTTGAAACCGTATAATCGAACATCATTCACTCTCCGTTTCTTAATGAAAAAATAGTAGTTTTAGAATGGTACATTCATTTATGGTATTCCCTATAGCGAAAATCATAAACGGAGAAATAGTCAGCTCCATTTAACTATTCATGAGGGGAATCTATGATTGTTGCTCTTTCTTCTAATGTTAAAGGATTGACACTCCTGTCAAGAATTCATCTTCACCAAACCGTCTCCCAGGCATTAAATAACAGGGAGATGCCTAATTGAAAAAAGGTTTGACACAGTGGGACAATCCGACTATACTAGCTAGTAATTATAAAACACAGTAAACAAATAAGAATAATTAGCTGATTGGAAAACCAAAGGCATCGTCTCATATTATTATATGGGCGATTTGCGTTTGGTTTTTTTTATTTTAAAAGGGGGATATAGGCATGGAGGTTTTTTGGTTTTTACCGACGGCGGGAGAAGGCAGGTATTTGGGTACGGAGCATGGTAAGCGTGAGGTCACGTTTGATTATATTGAGCAGGTGGCAAAGGCTGTCGACACGCTCGGATTTGACGGTGCACTGCTGCCTACGGGGGTTGCTTGTGAAGATTCATGGGTGATCGCGTCGAGTCTTGTCCCATTGACGAAACGGATGAAATTCCTGGTTGCGGTCCGCCCCGGATTCGTCGCTCCGCCCGTTGCTGCGCGGATGGCGGCAACTCTTAATAAAATTTCGGGAGGACGCCTCCTGCTGAATATCGTACAGGGTGGGGACCCCAAGGAATTGGCAGGGGACGGTCTCCATTTGACTCATGATGAACGCTATGAAATGAGCGGCGAGTTTTTATCTATATGGAATCAATTATTTAAGCAGGAATCCGTAACCTTTAAAGGGAATTATTTTAATATTGAGAATAGTCAACTCCATCCTTCCACTCCAAAGCAATCTCCGGCCTTATACATTGGCGGGACATCAGCTTCTGCTTATGAAGTGGCGGCGAAGCATGTCGATCATTATCTGACATGGGGTGAACCGGTCGATGTGGTCAAAACAAGAATCGACACGGTAAGGGAGTTGGCGAAACAACAAGGGCGAGAGGTGAAGTTTGGCATAAGGCTTCATGTGATCGTCAGGGAGACGGAGGAGGAAGCGTGGGCCGCAGCGGATGAACTAATCAAGTATGTAGATCAACATACAATTGATGAAATGAGAAAGAAGATGGCTGGCTTCGATTCCAATGCGCAGAACAGGATGAGCGATATCTCGTACAAAAACAGGGATTCGCTTGAAATCAGTCCTGGACTTTGGGCAGGAATCGGTTTGGCCCGGGAAGGGGCAGGAACGGCTTTGGTGGGAAATCCCGACCAAGTGGCTAGCAATATGAAAAAGTACCAGGAAGCGGGTGTAGACACTTTCATTCTATCTGGTTATCCACACCTGGAAGAATCATATAGGGTTGCGGAATTGCTTTTTCCAAAATTAAAGGATTGAAAAGAGAAGAAAGATAGGGGGGAATCACATGAAAAGAAAGTTTTCGGTTTTATTTATATGTATGATGATGGCGGTCCTTGTCATCGGATGTTCTTCGAAAAGCTCTACAGACGACGGCGGGAAAACGACAATCAGCTTCATCCACTGGCGTGGGGAAGACAACAAGGCCTTCAAGGAGCAAATTTCTAAATTCGAAAAAGAAAACCCGGATATCAAAGTCAATATGACGGTATACCCGTCCGAGGAATACCAATCTACTGCCCAGACCATCCTGAAGGACGGCTCGACAGGGGATGTCTTCACGGCGTTCCCGGGATCGCAATTTGAGATTCTGAAGAAAGCCGATCTATTCACGGATCTTAGCGGTGAAGAGTTTGTTGGGAAATTCAATGAAAGTCTGATTGAAGCCGGACAGGATGACGGGAAGCAATTGGCGCTTCCGCTTCAGCTTGTCTTCAACCAGCCCGTTTACAATGTCGGCCTTTTTGAAAAATTGGGACTAGAACCTGCCAAGGACTGGGATGGCTTCCTTGCCCTATGCGAAAAGTTGAAAAAGGCGGGCTACCTGCCCATCGCTTTCCCAGGAGCCGATATTGGCCCAGGTCAGCTGATCAACTCGATGGTCATGAACAATGCTCCGGACGAAGAAGTTTTCACAAAATTAGTTAATGGCGAGAATGAGCTGACTGAAGAATGGTGGGTCAAAACCCTGTCGCAATTTAAGGAGCTAGTTGATAAAGGATACATTTCAAAAGACTCCTTAAGCGTGAAGCATGACGGTGCCATTGCCTTGGTGGCACAGGAAAAAGCGGCGATGCTGGGGACTGGGTCCTTCGCGATGGCGAACATCCAGGCACTCAATCCGGATATCAAGCTGAAGATGCTGGCACCGATTACGGTTTCAGAGGATGAGGCAAAATTCGAAGGCGTCCATACGACAACCTTCATGCTGGCGGTGAACAGCAAATCGAAGAAACAAGAAGCAGCCAAGAAGTTCATCGACTTCTTAACAGAGCCTGAAAACGCGTCGGCCTATGCCAATGAAACGGGCCAGCTTTTAACACTGAACGATGTCGAGTATGAGTCCGATATTCTGAAGGATTCAACAGAATGGATGGATAAAAATACAAGATTCCAGCCAAGATATACCATCACCAACGCGAACGTGGAAAAAGCCGTCCTGTCTTCCATCCAGGCAGTCATCGGCGGCACGGAACCGGATAAAGCGGCAAGTGACGCCCAGAAAATCGTCAAACAAAATATCGATGAATGAAAAGCGTACGGAGGGAGAAGATCTTTCTCTCTCTCTTTCTTTTGTCTGTTAGGGGAGGTTGTGCATCGTGCTGAAGAAGAATAAACGATTGTTCCTGTTTATTGCACCAGGTTTACTTATGTATCTCATCTTTTTCATCTATCCTACGCTTAGCGCGCTTTTCTATTCCTTCACAAACTGGGATGGCATCACACCCGATTATCAGTTCGTCGGGTTCGATAACTATGTGAAGCTAGTGACCGAGGACAGCATTTTTGCGAAGGCCTTTACGAATAACATCAAGTTCATGCTGTTCGTCGTGATTTTCCAGACGATCCTGTCGCTGCTGTTCGCCTTATTTTTGATCAAAAACACGAAGGTCAATGTGTTTCTCCGGGCGTTATACTTTTTCCCGACGATCCTTTCCTCGGTATCGGTCGCGTTCATCTGGACCTTCATTTATGACCCGAACATGGGGTTATTATCAAGCCTGCTTTCTGGCCTGAACCTCGAGTCTCTTTCACAGAATTGGCTGGGAGATGAGGATATCGCCATCTTCTCGATTGCAGCCGTTCAAGTTTGGTTCCATACGGGGCAGATGCTGATCATCTTCGTCGCCGGACTTCAGGCGATTCCAAGCGAATTGTATGAGGTGGCAAAAATTGAAGGGGCCAACCGCTGGCAGACGTTCCTTACTGTCACCTGGCCGCTTGTCGCACCGGCAGCGACCATCGTCATTGCCTATACGACGATTCAGTCGTTCAAGGCGTTCGACTTGATCTTCGCGATGACCAAAGGGGGGCCAAACTACTCGACGGAAATTCTGGCAACCTTCATCTATACCACGGCGTTTCGTAGCTTCAAGTTCGGTTACGCTTCAGCTGAATCGGTCCTGTTCATGATTCTGATGGCAGTTATTACATATATACAATTCAAAGCCTTACGGGCCGATCGAGTAAACTATTAGGGGGGAGACCGCAGCTATGAAACTTTCAAAAACGGTACTGATGCTTCTCTATGCGTCATTGATCATCATTCCGATCCTGACGATCTTCCTGTCGACGTTCAAGCCAATGTCTGAAATGTACAGCAATGTGCTGGGGTTGCCGGAATCCTTTCAGTTCGATAATTATGTCAATGTGTTCATCGACCAGTCGATGGGAACCTACTTTAAGAACAGCTTGACCGTCACGTTGGTATCCGTCATCCTGACCTTGTTTTTTGCCAGCCTGATTGCCTTTTCAATTGTGAGGATGGGTGGCTGGGCCGGTGGACTATTGTTCAGTTTCTTCGCACTCGGAATGATGGTACCCGCCCAAACGAACATGATTCCGCTTTATCAGCTCATGTATGATTTAGGATTGACGAACAGCCTTGTCGGGTTGATGATTGTCAATATAGCGGTGACGATGCCAGTCGGGGTGTTCATCCTGACCGGATTCATGAAGTCCCTGCCGAAGACGATATTCGAGGCAGCCATCATGGACGGTGCTGGCAACTGGCAGATGTATACCCGCATTGTCTTGCCACTATCCCTGCCGTCCTTATCGGCAACGGCGATCTTCCTGTTCGTGATGCACTGGAACGATCTCTTATATCCGCTTCTGTTCATCACACAAGACGAGTTCAAGACCCTGCCGCTTGCCTTACTGGAATTCCAGGGTGAATACATGACGAATTATCCGCTTCTGTTTACGGGAGTCATCATTGCTTCAGCGCCAATGGTCATTATCTATGTATTTTTGCAAAAGTACTTCATCGCCGGCATGACGGCCGGAGCGGTGAAAGGCTAATAAATAGGAAGAGGTGTCGGTTATGGAACGAGTTACACTGCAAGAAGGATTGTCTTTTTCAAGGATCGTCCACGGGCACTGGAGGGCGGCGGACTGGAATAAGTCCACACAGGAATTCTTAACTCTGACCGAGCAATGTCTCGAGTTGGGAATCACTACCTTCGATAACGCGAATATTTACGGTGATTACACATGCGAAGGGCTTTTCGGCAAGGTGCTGAAAGTGAAACCCGACCTTCGGGACCGAATGGAAATCGTGACGAAGTGCGGCATTAAGCTCGCCAATGGCAAAAATGGCTTCTCGCTCAATCACTATGATTCAAGCAAGGAGCATATCATCGAATCGGCCGAGCGATCCTTAAAGGAACTGAACACGGACTATATTGATGTCCTCTTGTTGCACCGCCCGGATGTGCTCCTTGATCCCGATGAAGTAGCGGAAGCCTTTACACTTTTGAAAAAACAAGGGAAAGTCAGGCATTTTGGCGTATCCAACTATCTTCCATCACAAGTGAACATGCTTCAGGCATCCTTGGACATGCCGCTTGTGACGAACCAGGTAGAGCTTTCCGTCATGTACCGAGACAACTTCGAGAATGGCGTACTGGACCAGTGCATCGAGAAGAAGATGCCGCCAATGGCCTGGTCGCCGCTCAATCAGGGACTTATCTTCACCAGTGAAACGGAAAAGGCAATCCGGGTGCGAGACGCGCTGAAGAAAACCGCGGCTGAGATCGGGGCGAACGATATTGACGAAGTCATGTACGCATGGTTGATGAAGCATCCGGCTGGTATCATGCCAATCGTGGGATCCGGACGGATTGAACGCATTCAATCAGCGGTTAATAGCCTATCGCTTAAGCTCGACAGGCAGCAATGGTATGAAATCTGGGTCAGCTCTCGTGGCCGGGATGTGGATTGATGCAAAAAAAAGGCAGGCGCCTCTATCGGTGCCTGCCTTTTTATTATGGTTAAAATCTGGTCATCAAGAACCAAGTGCCGATAGCCACAACGACAATGGCTAGTAATAATAACCCGTAGCCGAGTGGAGCGGATTTAAACTGTTTAAGATTTCCTTTATATAAAGATATCTGGTTGATCGTTCCAGCCGGGTCACACTTGATGAATAAGGTTCTGGCCTCTTCCGATTCTTTCATATAGTATCTCAAATACTTCTTATCATCCGTCAACGTAACCTCTATGTCTTTGTAACCCAACGATTCTAGAAAAGAAAGGAGATACTGCTTATTATAAGGCTTGTTTTTAAATTCTTTCACGATTATTTCGCGTCTGTTCATGCTCACTCTTCTCCTATCTAGCTCAATCAAAATACGTATTGAATATATACCCAAGAATAATAGTAAAACTCTTGTTGCCGTTTTTCCATACTTTTTGCAAGAAGTTTGAAATTTTGAGTGTGAAGGTACAAAGAAGTCAGGCAGGAGTGGGGGAATGGTCTTGGTTTCGAGGAGGGACTAACATCCTGAAAAATTCCGTTGACAATCAGTTTTAGTGTATGTTAACTTTAGTACATTAGTAAACTAAAGCATAGAGAACAACAATCAGCCAAAGGTGGTTTTTCTGAAATGAAACGTTCAACTATATTCATATTAACGATAATCGCAATGTTTTCACTTCTTGCAGCCTGTTCCTCCAATGATGGGGAAAAAGAAGACAAGCTAGTGATTGGAATCGATGATAAATTTGCCCCGATGGGATTCCGTGACGAGGATAATGAAATTACTGGTTTTGACATCGATTATGCCAAAGCCGCCACTGAAAAAATGGGTGTAGAAGCTGAATTTCAACCAATTGACTGGAAAACGAAAGAATCCGAGTTAAGTAGTGGACGGATCGACCTTATCTGGAACGGGTACACCATTACGGATGAGCGTAAGGAAAAGGTCCTTTTCACAAAACCTTACTTGGAAAATGCACAGGTGGTCGTGACGCTTGAAGATTCCAAGTTGACTAAGCTTGATGATTTAGCAGGTAAAGTCGTCGGTCTTCAATCGCTTTCTTCCGCATCAGATGCATTGAATGCTAATCCGATTAAATCCGAGGTCAAGACGATCACGGAATACTCCGATAACGTCTTGGCCCTAAGTGACCTGAAGGCTGGCCGTTTGGATGCCGTAGTCATTGATGAAGTGGTCATTGATTATTATATGTCCAAAGAAGAAGCTACATTCAAGGTACTGGATGAATCACTTTCTCCGGAGCAATATGGAGTAGGCGTGAAAAAAGGAAAGGAAGATCTTCTGAAAGACCTTCAAAAAGCACTGGATGAAATGAATGAAGATGGCACAGCCGCTAAAATCTCTGAGAAATGGTTTGGCGAAAATAAGGTATTAAAATAAGAACGAACAAATATTAGGCAAACAGGATTTCCTTTTGGGAACCCTGTTTTGTTTTTGGGGGAATCGATTCATGTCTATAGATTATCTTACTTCCATACTGAAGCCCATGCTAGAAGGGGCCCAAATAACGGTCCTCTTGTTTTTGATTGCCATTGTCGTTTCCATTCCACTGGGCTTCCTGCTAACCCTTCTTGTCAGGAGTAAATTCAAGCCTGTCGCTTGGCTTGCTGAGGGTTACATCTACTTGATGCGCGGTACGCCGCTTTTGCTACAATTGTTATTTATCTGCTTTGGATTGCCGATGCTGCCCGTAATTGGTGAATACATGGTGTTGGATCGTTTCGTTGCAGCTTGTTTAGGTTTTATCTTGAACTATGCAGCTTATTACGCCGAAATCTTCCGCGGCGGTCTGTTGGCAGTTGAAAAAGGTCAATATGAAGCCGCCCAAGTGCTTGGATTGAATAAATGGCAAACGATGAGAAAAATCATCCTGCCGCAAATGTTCCGTGTCGCACTTCCTGCGGTCTCGAATGAATCGGTCACACTGGTCAAAGATACCGCGTTGCTCTATGCCGTGGCTGTACCGGAATTGCTACACTTTGCCCAGACTGCGGTGAACCGTGACTTTACGATCGTTCCGTTCTTCTTGGCAGGAATCATTTATCTGTTGATTACACTCGTATTAACGATGTTCTTTAAATGGCTCGAAAAACGATACAAAATCGAATAGAAGGAGTGGTGAATGTGGCTATCCTTGAAGTGTCCAACCTCAAAAAGTCATATGGTAAGCTAGATGTACTAAAACGGATAACATTGGATGTGAATAAGAACGATGTAGTCGCCGTGATCGGTCCTTCGGGATCCGGGAAAAGCACGATGCTCCGCAGCCTCGTCCATCTTGAAGAAATAAATGGTGGCAGCATTGCTGTCTCCGGCGAATATATGGTGAAGGATGGGGTTTACTCGAATCCGAAAGAACTCAAGCAAATCACCTCCAAAATGGGGATGGTGTTCCAGCATTTCAACCTTTTCCCGCACTTAACGGTCAAAGAAAATCTTGAAATCGCTCCAAAAATGGCCAAAAAGGAATCTTATGACGTCATCCAGCAACGAAGCACCGAGTTATTGGGGAAAGTGGGGCTCTCGAATCGATCATCGGCACTTCCGGCCCAGCTTTCCGGTGGTCAAAAACAAAGGGTAGCGATTGCCCGGGCTCTGATGATGAATCCTGAAATCCTGCTGTTCGACGAACCGACTTCCGCCTTGGATCCGGAATTGACAGGCGAAGTGTTGAAAGTAATGAAGGACCTGGCTGAAGAGCACATGACGATGGTCGTCGTCACACATGAAATGGAATTCGCCAAAGAAGTGGCCAATCGGGTCATCTTCATGGACAATGGGGAAATCATCGAATCCGGACACCCGGACGACGTCTTGACGAACCCACAGCATGACCGGACGAAAGCCTTCCTGAAACGCAGTTTTAAATAATTCATAGTATCGATCAGGGGCGTTTCCAATGGGGAGCGCCTTTTTCATGAACAATTTGTCCATCTTTCACATGCGATTATGCAGGATTTCTTATTTTTGAGTCGAATGAAACACGGGACAAACATAATAAGGAGCTTTTGCCGATGATCAAAGGGTTATTTGAAGCACATTTACCCGTTCGAGATTTAAATCGTTCCATTGAATTTTATGAAGGACTTGGGTTGGAGTTCGACCATAGAGTCGAAGATAGCTTGGCTTTCTTATGGATCGAAAAGGATAAAAGCTGGTTGGGATTATGGGAAACCGAGAAGGTGGAAGTGGAGTATCATCCTTCCATAAGGCATATCGCTTTTGAGGTATCCTTAGATGGATTAAAAGGATCGGTTGCTTGGCTGAAGAATAAGGGATACGAGCCAAGGGAGGCTTTTGGGTTTGAACCCATCGAACCTTTTGTGATGCCTCATAAAGATTATGCTCATGCCAAAATCCATTTCAATGATCCGGATGGAAACAGCCTGGAGTTTATTTGTAAGATAGGCAATCCCCAAGGAATTATGAAGCGAATGTACCTAAGTGAATGGGAACGGCTAAATTTGAAATAGAAGTACCCCATTCTTTAGTGACGGAAATCATTTTTTGCACATTTCTACATTTTATCTTCCCATCTCGGACTTTTATCTTCGGTTTCTACGATTTATCTACGCAAACCGAACTTTTATCTGTGGATATCGGCAATATATCGATTTTTCGACAAAAAACGATCAACCAGAAGTGTCCTCATATAAGGAGCAGTCCAAACAAAAGGTCATATCAACGACAATGGTATCCAACTGTCGTTGACATGACCTTTCCTTATCCATTATTTCTTTCCTCCACTATCATCCTCAATCCACTCTTTGGTCTGAGTGTAAGCAAGGGCAGGGGTTTTACTTCATGATGGTCAGGTGCGAGCTTGATACGATATTGTTGGGCAATGCAGGCTAGGACCAGCACTGCTTCCATCAACGCAAAGTGATTGCCGATGCACACCCTCGGGCCACCACCAAATGGAAAGTAAGCGAATGGAGGGATGGTTTTCAAATAGTTGTTTTCAAACCGCTCAGGAATAAAAGAATCGGGTTGATCGAAATACTCTGGATTATGATGCATGACATAGGAACTTAACAAAAACATCTCGCCTTTTTTAAAATGGTAGTTTCCGATGGACACATCTTCTGCAACTTTCCGTGATATGACGTAGAGTGGTGGATAGATGCGAAGCGATTCCCAGATAATATTCTGAGTGTATGTTAATTTCATGAAATCATCAGGAGTGGGGGTGCGGTTTCCGATTACGGTATCTATTTCATGGAAAAGCTTAGCTTCCACTTCAGGATTCTGCGATAGTAAGTAGAGTGTCCAGGAAAGTAAGGTAGCGGTCGTATCGTGACCGGCAAGGAAAATCGTCATTACTTCATCGCGTACTTGCCGATCTGACATCCCTAAACCATCCACTTCATCTCGGGCTTCCATCAGGATTCCCAACATATCTTCATGACTCTTTGCATCTTCTCTACGTCCTTCAATTATGCTATATATCACGGTATCCAGTCGTTCGAGCACCTTTTTATATTCCCGGTTGCTTTTTGTTGGAATCCATAGAGGCAATTGAAAGAGATTCCTCATTCTTTTGACAGCAACCTTCATCACTTCATCTATCGGCTCCCCAATCAGGTTATATCCATCTTTGAGTTCCGTGCTGAACATGGTCTTGCTGACTATACCAAGAGCAAGGCTCATCGTGTCCTCGGTGATTATTCTTTCTTCCCCGTTTTTCCAGGTTGAGATATATTCCTTGGTTATATCAATCATATCTTGTGCGTAATTGCTAATATGGGTCTTTTTGAAAGATGGTTGAATAAGCCTTCTCTGGCGCATGTGAAAATCTTTATCACTCGTAATGAGCCCTTCTCCAATGAGCGGCTTTAAGCTATCGAAGTCTTTTGATTTCAAAAACGACTTTTGTTTGGTTACAAGGATTTGTTTAATTAAATCCGGATCTGAAATGAGGTAAACGTTTTGGAAAGGCCCCAACCGAAGTTTTGCAACGTCCCCATATTCTTTAGCTAGCCGTGTAAGAAAACCAATTGTGTCTGATTGAAACTCCTTTGTATGACCAGTTATTATTTTCCCTTTTGGGCCAGTGGGAGAATCATGAGCATCTTTATCCAACAATGATTTGTTTCATTCCTTTCTATATAAGTAGTTATAATCATTCTATGTGGATTGCGCATATTGGTTTGGACAAGTATGCGAGAGGGCTAGCATTTTTTACATATTAATAGGAGGAAAAACCGTTAAAAATCGCGATTATAGACTCTCCATTCCTTTTTTAAAACTATAATTGTTTAATTTTGGAAAAAGTAGGGTAAAAATACTGGAACTTGAAATGGAATGAGTGCATCCATTTTCCTAACGGGAGCTATAAATAGCATACTTATCCCTATTTATCTCTCGGACTATATTCCTTATAATAAGAAAATATGAAAAATATGACAAATGGTAAAACAGATACCAAATGATGAGGTGATCCTTTTGGGACTTGTAGATGTAATAAGCGATTATAGCTCGTCCTTTTCTAGTGGAATAGCTAATTTAGAGGAGCAAATTAGCCGATTGAAGCTGGCGAAAACACAAATCAACAATGAACAGGAAGCAAGTCTTATAGAAATCAAAGAAATAAAAAAACCGGAGTTAGGAAAAAGTTGGACTGGTAATCGTGCAACGGATTTTAACGAGTCAAGAAGTGGTGCATATAAGGTCATGCTGACAATCGTTCAGGATGAGTATGATGATTATCAAGCGAAAATTGAACAGAAAATCACCTTCCTGGAGATTCAAAAAGCTGCGATGGCGGCCGCCGAAAAAGCTGCCCGTGAAGCGAGCGAACTGTTGAGTAAAGGGGAAGAATTCCTTGACCAAGTGGAAAGTAAAGTATCGGATTTAAAGAAGTGGGTGTTTTAAATGACGACAATTAAACTGAATCATGCAGTCGTGACAAAACAAGTAAGCCAGGTAAAAACGGCCGTGGATGGGACGACAATCGGAGCACTGCCGGCCGATCAGCTCGGCAATAACGATCTGAGCTTCACATCGAAATGGGAAGAACGGGAGAGCAATCTGGAAAAGACCTTCAATCAATACCTGACGATCGTCAAAAAGAATCTGGAAGACACCCGGGCGAACGTGGATTTACTGAAAGAGCAGGATGAGGCCATCACCCATACTGTACAGGGGTATCAGCCATTATGACAATCTTCGAAGCCAAACCTCTGAAGTCAGCAGTCAAGTCACGGGCCAAGCAATATGAAGACCTATTGGGGCAAGTAGAGACACTGAAAAAGGAATTTCAGGGAATCGTCGATTTGGATGAAGAGCTGGCCGGAGCCGGGGCGACGGCCATCAAGAACTTTTATCGAGCACAAGTAGAGGTGGCCAATGCCTGGATCGAATTATTCACGACCCAAATCAGCTTTCTGAAAGGGATTCCGGCCATATTGGAAGACGCCGACCTATCCGGTGAAACCGTGGTCGAGGTGCCGTTTTTAGAGGGGGAAGTGACCCACGGTCTCTCCAACGCCAAATCGATGGTGAACCAGCAGTCCACCGATCTCCAAAAGATATTCCAGAACATTGATGATATCCTCTCACTACAGGTGTTCGACCAAGGCGATTTCCATGAGAAAATGGAAAAGGCCGAAAAAGAAAAGAACGATACCATCAAGAAAGTGCACGAAGTAGATAATAAATTAGTAGAAGAATACCAAGTGACCGAAGCCCAGGAAAGTGTAGCCATTAGCCTTTTCCAGGCCTTACTTGAAGCCACCAGTCAGGATGGCACCGTTTCCCCGATGAACTTCAACCAAAGTGCCTTTCAAGCGAGTCAAGCTTATCAAGTGAAGGATGAAGTGGCCGAGAATATGCAAGGATACCGGGACTTCAAGAAGCAAGAAGAGGAAGCGCGGAAACTCGAACAGGAAATGGAAGAACTCGAGAACCGCCCATGGTATGAAAAAGCCTGGGACACGACAAAAACCTTTACAGGGGAAATCACGGGGTATTATGATTCAGTAAGAGCGACAACGGGAGTCGATCCCGTAACAGGCCGTAAACTTTCCGAAGCTGAACGAATCGCCGCGGGCGCGATGGCCGCGGCCGGATTCATCCCCATTGTCGGCTGGGCTGGGCGTGCGATCAAGGGTGGAAGTGCCGTCTACAAAACGGTGAAGGGACTCAACGCTGCAGACCATGCATTGGATGCCTATAAATCAAGTAAAGGGCTGGATGTCCTCAAGCAAACCGAATACGGTCTATACGGATTAACAACCGCCAACGGACTCAGCGAAGCCGTCACCGGCAAAGATATGTTTGGAAACGAACTCACGGATGAACAGCGCCAAAACAGCCTGATGAACGCCCTTGGTATCGCCGGAGTTGCGGGGGCAGCCAAGGTCGCAGACAAAATGGCAAGCGGAACAAAACTCATCCCCTACAGCAAGGAATTTGTGCAAAATCAAGTCCAGAAAGCCCAAGACTCGATCAAGGATATGGGCAAGGCCATCGGGAAAGTGGAAGTGCCAACTGGAGTTAAGGTTAGGACAGTCGCGGATACAACTGGAAATACTTACAAAAATATCTCGGTTGATAAGACGACGATAAAGGATCTTGCGCAGAAGATAACGGCGAAGGGTGAAGGTAGTAAGGGTACGGGTAATATTGGTAAGATAACTGAAATAAAAGAGAAGGATCTTGGGAAGCAAATTATCAAAGGGAAAAATGGAAGGAAAGAACTTGCGCCCAACGTACGCTATGTTACAGAGGATGGTTATAAATATACAACAGATGAAATTGGTAGAATAGTAGATGTTGAGGCAGAAGGATTGATACTTCAAAAAGGTACACGAAATCCGGGAATGCAAGTGGCAGCAGGCCGGGAAGATAGGTTAATGGATGATGATGGTGGGCACTTGATTGGAACCCAATTTCATGGCTCTGGGGATATTGACAATTTAGTAGCTCAAAATAGACAAATTAATCGCTCGGGTGGAGAGTGGTATAAAATGGAGAATGAGTGGGCAACTGCTTTGAAAGAAATTCCACCGAAAAAAGTATCTGTAAAAATTGAGCCAATTTATTCAGGAGAGTCACTAAGACCAAGTTACTTTGAGATATTATATGAAATTGAAGGAAAAGGGATATTTGAGAAAACGATTAGAAATAGTGCTGGGAGTTGATTGAAAGTGGAAAAAGAAATGAATAAATTATATAGAGAAATAGCAGAAACAGTTAATGAAATGATTCCAGAAGAATGGGATAAATTTTATTTTTATTCACAGATATCAGAAACCGGTGGAGGAACTTATTTTTTTTATAATACTCCTGAAAATAAAGAATTTTTTAATTATAGTGTGGAAATTCCATTTAACTATTCTATTGATAAAGAAGAATTCAAAAAGAATAAACGAAAGCTGTTTGAGTTGTGCGATGAACTAAGGAATATCTTTAAAAATAATCAGCAAGAGCTTTGGTACTCTTTTACAATGTCTCTTGAGAATAGTGGGAAATTTAAAATGCATTATGATTATACAAATTGGTTCGATACTGAATATAGTTTTAGTGACCAAATGATTATTTGGAAAAATAAATACTTAGATGAGGTGCCAAATGATGAAAATTATAAAGCATTAATCGAGAAGTACCATAATGAATTTCCAGATAATCCGATTTAATTAGAGAAGGATAGTAATACATCAGGAAGAGAAATGGCGGAATTCAAAAAAGAAATTAATTGCAAGAAAATTAGCTTGAGATGATGAAATGCTTATAAGTTCTACTATCGATTCAAACGGGGCTGTCTAATAAGTCCCTAAAATAAAACAGGTGGAGAAAAACGAGTTGTTTTTCTCCACCTGTTTTTCTATTTTTATAATAATTTACTGAAAGTAGCTGACGTAACCCAGCTATCTTCAGTAAATTATGTGCCATGGCTACGATGCCAAACTCCGTTTGGACTTTCGCTAAGCCCCGAAGCGAAAAGCGACGGAACGACCTATTGCCCTTGATATGACCAAAAACACTCTCTACCTCGATTTTTCGTCGAGCGTA